>JAOZHV010000001.1 GCA_026014725.1 Candidatus Bathyarchaeota archaeon
TTCCACAGCCACTGCAACGTTGTCTCCGAAATTGCATGCTTGAGCGAAAGCGTAGTCTGCTAGCGAAAAGATTGCGCCGCCATGCGTGAAGCCCAAAGCGTTTGTGTGCAGTTTCTCAACTTTCATAGAAACTTTTGCGTACCCATCCCTAACTTCGACAAGCTTAATCCCTAATGCTTCTGCAAAATGATCTGTTCCCTTCATTGTTTCTTCTCCCTCTCGAAAATGCGTCCCTTGACCAAGTCATTGAATAAATTACGAAGTTTAGGGCTTGTCCCTTTGAATTTATTGGGCAAAGATATCAAACCTTTCGGCGCAAAAATGACAATTAAGACCAAAATGGCTCCAACTGTAATGTACGTAATTGGAGGCCCAACATTGCTAACTTGTGGGAAGTACGAGCCAAGAGAAGAACGCAAAGCTTCAACCACTATTGGCAGCGCAACAATCTGCTGAATCGAAACAAAAAAGATAGAGCCGATTACTGGTCCAGCAACCGTGCCTAACCCTCCTATAACGCTCATAATCAACGGCGTAAAAGAGTGGGCTGGAGAGAATATTGAATTATCAATGAGCCTGATGAAGTAGGCATATAACCCTCCTGATATCCCCGCAAAAAAGGAGCTTATAACAAAAGCGATAAGCTTGTATTTTGCAGTGTTTATCCCAATCATCTTGGCCTCCGCTTCATTCCCATGAATAGCCTTGAACCCTAACCCTATCCTCGACTTCATAATTATGTACATTACAGTGATAGCCGCCACGGCAAAGAAAACTACCAAAACATAAAATGGATACCCTTTAGGAACAAGAGTTGTCGTTGCATACCCATTAATGCCCTGAGTGATCCAGTCAAACTGACTCGACAAAGTTGCTGCGATGACTGAAAAACCAAAAGTAACCATAGCTAGATACCACGCCTTTAACCTTACACAGGTTAAACCTATCAACAAACCAATCGCAGCGGAAAGCAAACCGCCAACCAGAACCGCCAAAACCTGTATGCCGACCGATAAAGGTCCAACTGGCAATTGAGTTATACCCGCTAAGCTTGCTGCACTGTTGGCAATTGAACTCCCGATTATCGCTGAAGAAAACCCACCTATACCCAAGAAGACAGCGTGACCCAGTGAACCTTGACCTGAGTTAGCAAGAAAGTTCCAGCTGGCAGCGTAGATCGTGAAAATTACGATAAGAGTCAAAACAGTTAAGAAAAAATTATCTCCGACAAAAACTGGAATAAGACCTAAAATGCTGAAGAAGCCAACAATAGACAAGAAGCCTTTTGAACGCAGAAAAGTGTAAATTGATTGTTTAAGTGACATTTTCATTCTCCCTTCTCGCCGAATATTCCGTTCGGTCTGAGGACCAACACAACTATAAGTAGTGCGAAGGCAACAGCGCTTCCCCAAATCCCGCCGAAGAGCAAAGTTGCCAACTGCTCAGTGATACCGTACAGTAAACCACCGATGATTGCACCTTTAATGCTTCCTAAACCGCCCATTATTATGATGGCAAACGCTATGATTGTCGGCATGGCTCCGACCTGATAGTCAAACGAAAAAATTATACCGTATAACCCTCCAGCTACAGCGGCCAATGCTGCGCCGATGGCGAAAGTAAGCATGTAAATTTTCTCAACGTTTATCCCCATGAGAAGTGCTGTGCTGTTTCTTTGACTGGTTGCTCTCATGGCTAAGCCCACTTTTGTTTTCTTAATCAAAAACCCAAAGGCTGCAAGTGTGGCAATCACCACAAATACGGCAACGACGCGGTCATAGGTGATGGAAAAGCTGCCGAAGTTTAGACTTAAGCCATAGAAAGGGCTAACAACCTGCTTGGAAGTAGCTCCCCAAATGAGCATAGCCGCATATTCAAAAATGTAAATCAACCCTAAACTTACAAAAATCTCGTTCAACTTGTCTGTACCAAGAACTTTGCGGAATGTTAATCTTTCAACAGCAATTCCCAAAAAAGCAACAACAATCATGGCGACTACGATGGCCACGTATGCGTTCATTCCCGAGGAAAATGCTATTGTCCATGTCAGAAAAGCACCTAACATGAGCAGTTGTCCATGGGCAAAGTTAACTAGTTTCATGACGCCAAAAATAATGTTTAACCCAGTTGCCAATAGTATGTAAACGCAGCCAATGGCGACACCCCAGACTAAAGTTAAGACGACTGTTGGAGCGGTTATGTCCATATTTGAGCTTATCCTCTCTATAACGATTAATGGGTTGACATAAATTCTCCTGTTAACTATTTAAAATATGCTGGAAACAAAAGAAAAGAAGAGGTTTAAGATAATTTACTGTCCAGGTTGATAGCCTGTTGGTAGCGTGAAGTCAGCTTGCTTTAGGTTGGTTCCGCTGATCGGTACCCAAACGATTTGTGAGGTAAGATGGTTGGTTGCTGCGTCCCATTTGAGTTGCTCAACGAAGGTTATAGGCTCAATTTCATGGTAGTTGACGCCTGTGCTGAAGCTTATTTTGCCTGTCTTTGTTGGGAACAACCTTTGGTCCAGATTTGTGTTTTCGATTGCATCTCTAACGGATGCTTTGTCAACTGTTCCTGCTCTCGTAATCGCGTCTTTAGCTATGTAGAAAGCGTCATAGGTGCCTGCACCCATCATTCCAGGCATTACATGTGGATATAGTTGGTTGAACTTCTCTGTGTACGTCTGCACGGCTGTTGAGTATGAGGGTTGCATGAAAGGGTTAAATCTCGACTCAAGAAGTTGACCGTTTCCAGTTTCGCCTAAGAGGTCATAGAATGCGGGGTCTTGATTGTTTTCAATCACGATGTAAACAGTCTTTAAGCCGACATCGTTCCATCCTTGCTTTATTATTTGAGGTGATTTGTCTGGGTTGTCAACTACGAGCACTCCATCAGGTTTCGCGCTTGCCACCGCTGTCAAATCAGTCTGGTAATTGGTTGTTGCTGGGTCATAGCTTCTGTCTGCTACTAGGGTTATCGGTAAGCTTAGATTCTGTATCCAGTACTTTGTAGCTTGCTGAACACCTTGGCCGAATGCATCGTTCCTGTAGAGTATTGCAAGGTTGAAGTTTCGGTTTGGTGCAACCATGGGCTTCATCTCGTTGGCAAAGAATTCAACTACTGTTTTGCTGTAGTGGTAGGTTGTCGTGCAGTAATGGAACATGTAGCTCATTCCTTCGGCATCAGAAACACTATTGGGTCCATTTGGTCCAAAACCACCGTAGTTGCCTTGTGGGCCTCTTCGGGTGACTAGTTCGTTTGAGGCTCCAGTGATAATGAATGGGACTTTGTTATCAATGGCTACCATTTGGTTAGCAAGTGTGCCTGCGCTACCATACCCGCCTATGAGGAGGTCAACTTGGTCTGTTTCGACGGCTCTTGTTACTGGTGTGACTGCGTTGGCTGGGGCGTCGTTTATGGTGTCAGCAATTATGAGGGTTATGTTCACATTGGTGTGCCATTCATCGACATAGATACCACCTGCGTTATTTATCTCGTCTACTGCCATGCGAGCGGCGCGCTCCATATCCTGGCCGATTGGTGAGCCTGATATTGGTGCAACTAGGCCTATCTTTATGTTTCTGGCTTCTGCTGATGGTGCTTTTGGTGCTAACTGCAAAGCTGCTACTGTTGCAACGATTATAATTATAGCTACGATTATGGCTATTATTTTCTTTTGCAAATTAAATCCTCTCTTTTTTATTCTCTCAATATCGAAGCAGTGTGTTAATAAAATTAACTCTTTAACACGCTTTCTCTGCCTAGTTGGAAGGCTTTGAGGTTCAAATTGATGTATTTTTCCTTAAGCCTGCCCGCTATGGCTTGCTTGAAAGATTCACTCTTCACGGGAATTTGCGGAAGAGCCGAAAGCGCTCCCAAAAGAACCGTGTTAACAACCAGTAAGTTGCCTAACTGTTGCGCGATGCCTATGCCGTCTACTTCATAAACCTTGGCTTTAGCCCTAAGCATCGCCAGCAACTCCTCAGTTTTTTTAGGTTTAACGCCAACTGTGGCGCAGCTTGGCGGAATATACTTCATGTTCACGATTACAGTGCCGTTTTTCTTTAGCATCGGCAGGGCTCTTGCAGTTTCAAGAATTTCAAAACCGACAATCGCGTCAGCTTTTCCTGTTTCGATGAGGGGGGATTCAACCTTGGCGCCGATTCGCGCGTACGCTACGATTGAACCGCCGCGCTGTGCCATGCCGTGAATTTCCGCTTTCGCCGCATCAAACCCGTCTATCATTGCCGCTTCACAGTAAATGTCACTTAGAACCACAACGCCTTGTCCACCTACACCGCTAAAAACAATGTCGAGGCTTTTCATTTTTCCGTCTCCTTTATGGCTTCAAAGGGGCAGACAACTTGGCATACGCCGCACCCGTAGCAGAGCGTGCTGTCTATTTCGGCTCGTTCATTTGAGAGCGCGATGGCTGGGCAGCCGAAGGCTTTTACGCATACTCCGCAACCGTTGCATTTGTCGGTGACTTCTCTGGGTCTGCCTCTTTCGACAAGAAGCGGGCAGGCTCTTTGCGAAATAATAACTGATGGCGCGTTGTATTCCATGATTTCTCTTATCGCTTGGGTTGTGCCCTTAATGTCGTAGGGGTCAACGGTTACGATTTTTTCTATGCCAACCCCCTTCGCGATGTCTTGCAAACGAACAACTTTGGCGTCTGTGCCCATAGCAGTTTTCCCTGAACCCGGAGTTGGCTGATGCCCAGTCATGGCGACGACGCTGTTATCCAAGATTATCACGCAAATGTTTGCTTTGTTATACACAGCGTTCAAAAGTCCTGGCATGCCTGCGTGGAAGAACGTGGAGTCTCCGATAACCGCAAATGCCTTGTCTTTCACACCAGCATGAACCATCCCTGCGGCTTGAGCAATTCCAGCGCCCATGCAAAGGCATGTTTGAACCGAGTTTACAGGCGGCAAAACACCCAGCGTATAACAGCCAATATCGCCAGTAACGATTTTATCGTCTGATTTACCAGTTAAACTCAGTGCACTCTCTGGACACAGCGGAATACATTTTGGGTCGCCCCCACACATGTCGCACACTATTGCTTTGTGGCTGGTCGGATGCAGGGTTATGGCGCCGTATTTGCAGGCTTCTATACACCAATCACAGCCTTTGCATTTTTCTTCATCAACAATTATTGCGCCCGTTTTGCTGGATACGGCTAAGGCGTCTTCGGGGCAAGCGGTTATGCAGGGAGTATCTATGCATCCTTTGCAGGTTACTGCCGTGTTAAAGGTTTGTCCAATCCGAATCGAACGGATTCTTGATTTTAATGGGTTGAAGACTTTCTCTTTTTCATATGAGCAGACGTACTCGCAGATGTCACAGCCCACACATTTGTCATTGTCGCATTCAATGTGCTGGTTAACCATGTTCAAAGCGTAATAGAACGCTCGGTGAGGACAGCCAGGACAAAGGGCTGGCGGTCTGGGCGGCAGCTTCACAAGTTCTGGCTCTTCTGCTTTCTCTGTCAATTTTCGACTAGCTAGGGCTTTGCGTACGCTGTCGGGTGTTAACTCGCCGATTTCCTCTAAGCCTAACTGGTCTTTTCCTATTACGCGCAAGCCTAAGCGCTGAATGTTCTCTTCTAGATAGGGTCTTAGTTCTTCGATTACTATGAGTTTTTTAACTTTAAGTGCAAACCTTTTTACGATTTCTTGCGGGAAGGGGTAAACAAAACCCAGTTTTAGCCAAGAGAACTTTTTTGTGTCAAGCACTGAGCGGGCGTAGTAGTAGCCTACTCCGCTTCCTATGACGCCGATGTCGCTACCGTTGTCTTCAATGAAGTTGAATTTTGAGTGGTTGGCAAGTGTTTTAGCCTCTGCCATCTTCACCTCTAAAACTCGGTGCTGGCGAATGGCGTTTGATGGCACCATAACCCATTTTGAACCGACCTTGTCGAATTCTGGCTTGCGTTTTAGTCTTTGGAAATCACCGAGTTTAACCTTGGCTTTGCTATGCGCAACTCTTGTTGTGAGACGGAGAATTACGGGCAGATGCAGTTTTTCGCTGATTTCAAAGGCTTCCTTTGCCATATCATGGGCTTCTTGCGGGTTCCCAGCGTCAAGCAGTGGCAGTTTTGCGTGAACAGCAAAGTAACGGGTGTCTTGCTCGTTTTGGCTACTGTGCAACGCTGGGTCATCACAGACGGCAATAACCATCCCGCCTTCAACGCCCGTGTAAGCCAAGGTCATGGCTGCGTCAGCGGCAACGTTAAGTCCAACATGCTTCATTGACGCTATAGAGCGCACGCCAGCCATGGAAGCACCAGCGGCAACTTCCACAGCCACAATCTCGTTAACGCTCCACTCGGCATAGATATCTAATTCTTTAGCAACTTCGGCTATTGCTTCCAAAATTTCAGTTGCAGGCGTGCCTGGGTAAGAGGCTGCAACTTTAACGGTGGCTTCCACTGCCCCACGTGCAACTGCCTCATCTCCGTTAAGCAAGGCAAAACTGCCCGGCTTATCAACTGCAATCTTGGAAGTCATCTTTAAATCCTTACATTTTGCCCTTACGCAAGTCCAGAACCCGTTTTGCTTTGCCCTCTGTTCTTGGGAGTTCGCCTGGCTTTACGATTTCCACTTCAGCGGTTATGCCTGTTACAATGTGGATTCTCTTTTGAATTTCGCTCTTGAGGGCGTTGATGTTTAGGTTCGGGTCTTTGGACGCTTTCTCAGATAATTCAACCTTAACAACGAAGGTGTCCAGTGCTCCTGGTCTATCTACAACTATAAGGTATTGAGTAGCCAGTTCTGAGAAGCACATTACTGCAAACTCGATTTGCGAGGGGAAAACGTTTACTCCGCGGATAATGAGCATGTCATCTGATCTTCCATGAACTCGCATCATTCTGGCGTGGGTGCGTCCGCATTTGCATGGGGCAGTTTCTATTTTTGAGATGTCCCGTGTACGGTATCTGAGCATTGGCAACGCTGTTTTAGTCAGTGTTGTGAAGACTAGCTCCCCTTCTTCACCAGGAGACAAAACCTCGCCCGTGTCAGGGTTTATGGTTTCAACGATAAAATGGTCTTCCCAAACATGTAATCCGTCATGCTCCTCACACTCCACGGAGACACCTGGACCGCAAAGCTCGGTTAACCCGTAAATGTCAAAGGCTTGGATTCCAGTGTCTTTTTCTAGTCTTTCCCTAATTTTGTTTGACCATGGTTCAGCGCCGAACATGCCGATTCTGAGTTTGAGGTCTCTTCTGGGGTCGATGCCTTCTTGAGCCATGGTTTCTGCAAGATAAACCGCAAAACTTGGCGTGCACGCAAGGATGGTTGCGCCCAAGTCTTTCATGAGTTTAATTTGGCGCTGCGTCATGCCACCGCTTGCTGGAATAATTTTGGCTCCGATTTTTTGAGCGCCATAGTGGAAGCCTAAGCCGCCAGTGAATAAGCCGTAGCCGTAAGCAATGTGGATGACATCTTGGCGTCTGCCACCTACAGTATAGATAGAGCGCGCCATAAGTTCAGACCAGACATCCATGTCACTTTGCGTGTAGGCACCGATGATTGGGTTTCCAGTTGTTCCGCTGGAAGCATGAATCTCTACCACTTCGTCTGATTTGACTGTGACCATGCCGAACGGGTAGTTATCCCTCAAATCGTTTTTTACTGTAAAAGGAATTTTTTGTAGGTCCTCAAGAGAGCGTATGTCTTGAGGTTTCAGCCCTACGCTGTCAAACTTTTTGCGGTAAAAACTGCTGTTTTCATAGCAGTGCTTGACTTGTTCTTTGAGTTTTTTGAGTTGATAGTTTTTGAGTTCTTCAGTGTGCATGGTTTCTATTTTTTCGTTCCAGTACTTGCCATTGGCCATGATTCTGTCCCTCTCTCTTTTATAGGCCTAGATACACTTCTTTTATGTGACTATTAGATAAAAGTTCCCTACTCTTGCCTTCCAATATAATCTTTCCCTGCTCAAGAACATAGCCTCGGTCAGCCACGTTTAAACTGTCATGAATGTTTTGTTCCACCAGCAAGACGGTTACGCCTTCTTCGTTGATTGTTCGCACAGTGTCGAGAACTTTCTCCACGATCATGGGTGCTAAACCCAGTGAGGGCTCATCTAAAATTAACAGTTGCGGATT
Organism: Candidatus Bathyarchaeota archaeon; assembly: GCA_026014725.1. Classification (NCBI taxonomy): domain Archaea; kingdom Thermoproteati; phylum Candidatus Bathyarchaeota; species Candidatus Bathyarchaeota archaeon. The sequence goes on from JAOZHV010000001.1 coordinate 8,117, forward strand.
CGACATTAGGCTTCGACAGATAACCAGCATCTGCTGTTCGCCGCCGCTGAGTGTTTGCGCGAGTGATTTTTCCTTCTTTTTGAGCACTGGAAAGATTTCGTAGACTTTCTCTTTGTTTTCCATGACGCTTTTTTTGTCTTTTATGGTGTAAGCGCCAAGCAACAGGTTTTCTTCAACAGTCATGCGGGGAAAGATTTCTCTGCCCTCAGGAATCATAGTGAGTCCACGTTTGACTCGTTCGTAAGGGGGCAGTTTGCCTATGTCTTCGCCCTTAAACTTGATTGACCCTGTTTTTGGCTGCAGAAAGCCCATGATGGTTTTGACGAGGGTGGTTTTTCCTGCACCGTTAGGTCCGATTATACTGACGATTTCTTTTTCGTTAATCTTGAAAGTTACCTCTCTTAGAATCTGCACCAGTCCATAAGCAGCAGACAAGTTTTCTATTTCCAGCACGCCTTATTCTTCCTCCCCTGAAAGCAGAAATCGCTTGCCTAAGTAAACCTTCACCACGTGCTGGTCGTTGCATACGTGTTGCGGTGTGCCTTCGCAGATTTTTTCGCCATGGTGCAATACGATAACTCTGTTGCAAAGCCCCATGATTACACGCATCACGTGCTCAACTATGAGTACCGTAACTCCTTGCTTGTTTATCTGTTTGATAAGTTCGATTGCCTCGTCACATTCTTTCGGTGTTAAACCCGTTAGCAACTCATCAAGTAAAAGCAGTTTAGGGTTTGTTGCGAGCGCCTTGGCAAGTTGAATTTTGCGCAGTTCAACAACGTTTAGGCTTTTCGCTGAAACACCAAACTTTTCTTTACTTAAACCCACAAAGCCCAAGAGCTCCTCAGCCCTCAGCAGGGCATCCGTTCTTTCTGTTGATTTTTCCTTGTTAAATAGTACACTTGTAAGTACATTTTCGACCGCGGTCATTTCGGGAAAAGACTGAACCGTTTGCGCTGTTTTGGTGATGCCTTTAGCGCAAATTCGGTAAGGCGGAAGCTTAGAAATGTCCTCGTCTAAAAACAGGATTTGACCTGAATCAGGTTTGTAGACGCCGCTGATTAGGTTTAAGAGTGTGGATTTGCCTGACCCGTTGGGTCCAACAAGCCCTGCTATTTCACCGCTTTCTATCGTGAAATCGACGTTTTTTAGGGCTTGGAGTCCTCCGAAACGCTTGGAGACTTGGGTACATTTTAGCAAATTAGCTGTTCTCCGAATAGCAAACAAATATCCCACGTGAAAATATAAAGCTTGGCGAAAACGATGGCTATGAAGGGTCCCTCTTCCACACGCTCTTTTTTTCTAAATTTTGCGGGGGTCTATTCTTTTTATCCCTGGCAAGCAATCAAACACTTTGTCCGTTGAAATTATTGTGTGGTCTTCAACCTGGTTTAGTGCAGTTGCCGCGTAATAGGCATCAAAAATGGATGTAAAACGGTATTGCTTTAGTAATGTTAACGCAAGTAAATCAATTAGGTATGTAGTATCTAGAAAAACCAAGTTTTCAATGGCTGTTAGAGTGGCACCTCTGGCAACTATTTCATCTATAGAGACTCCTTCTTCCTGCGACACATAATATATTTCATGCAAGGATTCTCTAGAAGCATAAACCGTCCCATAGTTTCCTTTTACTATTTTTGAAAATAGGTTTTTTGCGGTTGGTTTTAGCCAGTCTTCTTCTTTGACATAGGCATACAGCATATCAGTTTCAAGCATCAAAGTTGTTGTCGCCTTTTAGCGCGTTTTACTGCGTCTTGTCTAGCGAGTTTTTCTGCTTCGTCTTTTAACTCCCGCCGTTCCTTATCGGTGTGCAGCCATCCTTCGGCTTCTTTCTGAGGAATAGTGGGAAGAGGTATGGTAACAAAAAATGAGCCAGCGGGGATTACTACGGCTCTTGTTTTTCTTAGCCCTAACTTTTTTGGTACTGTCATTCTTCCCCTTTCGTCAATTTCAACCACAGACACTATGAATCCCTGAAAAATAGAATAAACCCTCATTTTTATAATTTTCCCCATTTTGGGATTTTTACCCATAAATTCAACGCATTAATTAAAAGTTAAATATTAAGTGAACCTACTCTCATATGGTGTCTTGTTTGCCAATAACACAAGTAAGCATTTTCCTCGACAACAGACCAGGCTCACTCTACGAAGCCATGACCCAACTTGACCAAAACAAAATAAAAATCTACGCCCTATCCATCGCCGACGCAGGCGAATTCGGCTTAATACGCCTAATCACTGAGGAGCCGCAGAAAGCCGCCAAACTGTTGGAAGATGCCGATTTTAACTTGGCAAAGTCGAAAAAGAACACGGAAGTCACAGCGATTTTCAGTTCAAAACATGATAGGCTATCAAAAATCACCAGGATTCTTGGTGACGCTGGAATAAACATAGAATACGCGTACTCTTCTGCTGTTCATGTTGATGGCAAGGTCGCATTAATCCTGCGCCCAAGCAATGTTGAAAAGGCAGAGCAGATGTTGGCGGAAAACGGTATTGAAGTTCTCTCTCTGGAGCAGATTAAAAAGTACTTTCAGTAACTAGACTATTGGTAGCGCTGTCGCCAGCTAAACTTTAAACACTAGCTTTACCATAATAATGCTGATTTCTGTTCAACGAATCAATATTCTTGAACGATAAGATTTAATTTAGACGGTTGCGGGACGATAGCGCAGAGGTAAAATAGATGGTAACAACCAACCTTGACAAGATTTTTAATCCTCAAGTTGTAGCTATCATTGGCGCCAGCGATGCGGAAGGCTCAGTAGGCTATGCTATTGTGAAGAATTTTACTCAACTGGGCTATGCTGGCAAAGTGTATTTTGTTAACATTCGCAAACCAGAAATTTTGGGCGTTAAAACTTACCAGTCGGTTGATCAGATTCCTGAACCTGTAGATTTAGCCATGATTGCCACACCAGCCAAGACGGTTCCCGATGTAATGGAGGAATGTGGAAGAGCAAACGTGAAAGGCGTAATAATCGTTTCAGCTGGCTTTAAAGAAACTGGCGCTGCAGGAAAAGCGCTGGAAGAAAAAATTCTGCAGATTGCACGGAAATACGGCATCCGCGTTATCGGTCCAAACTGCATCGGAATAATTCGACCCCGAAAGAACCTTAACGCTACTTTCCTTGATAAAATGCCAAAGCCTGGCAATATTGCTTTTCTGTCTCAAAGTGGTGCTTTGGGCTCAGCTATCCTTGATTGGGCAATCAATGAAAACATCGGCTTTAGCAACTTTGTCTCTGTCGGCTCAATGATTGATGTGGACTTTGGCGATTTGATTGATTACTTTGGTGGTGACCCTAAAACTAAGAGCATACTAATGTATGTGGAAGGCATAACTGAAGCCCGCAAGTTCATGAGTGCCGCACGGCACTTCGCAAGAACCAAACCCATAATTGTCGTGAAATCAGGCAAGTTTGCTGAAAGCGCGAAAGCTGCTGCTTCTCACACGGGTTCTCTTTCAGGCGAGGATGACATTTATGATGCTGCATTCAAGCGTGCTGGTATTGTTCGTGTGGATGAAATAGCTGACTTATTTAACGCTGCTGAGGTTTTGGGGACTCAACCCTTGCCTAAAGGTCCAAGACTTGCTGTGATAACTAATGCTGGTGGGCCAGGTGTGATGGCTACTGATTCTCTGATTGCTCAAGGGGGCAGGTTGGCTCATTTAAGCCAAAAAACCTTGGATTCTCTCAACGCTGTTTTGCCTCCGTTTTGGAGCCGCGGCAACCCAATTGATGTTCTCGGTGATGCTCATGCTGACCGTTACAGGATTGCGGTTGAAGCCTGCTTAAACGATGAGAATATTGATGGCATTTTGATTGTTTACACTCAGCAGGCTGTTTCTGAATCGGTTGAAATAGCCAAAAGCATAGTGGAGCTTGTACGTAGTAAAACTTACCAGAACAAAACTATATTGACTTCTTTCATGGGTTCTGGTGCGGTGCAGGAAGCAAACAAAATCCTCAATGCTAACAATATCCCGACTTATTCAACGCCTGAGCAAGCCATCAAAACCTACATGTACATGTACAATTACCAACGGAACATTGATTTGCTGTATGAAACACCTGAAGAGTTGCCTGTTGATGCTGCGCCTCCAAAACGTCCAATTCAAGTTATTCTTAGAAATGCGGCTTTTGAAGACCGTGAAGTGCTAACTGAAGATGAAGCTAAAAGAATACTAAAGTACTACAATTTCCCAGTCGTGAGGACTGCTGTTGCTAACAATGTCGATGAGGCGGTTGCGTACGCGCAAGACATGGGTTTCCCTGTTGTCTTAAAGATTTTGTCACCGCAAATCGTGCACAAAAGCGATGCTGGCGGCGTAATCCTTAATGTGAATTCTGCACGTGAAGTGCGTGAAGCGTTTGAAACTTTAATTCAAAGAGCAACAGCTTACAATCCTAACGCTCAAATAATCGGTGTTACAGTTCAGCCCATGATTGAGAAGAAAGGCTACGAAATCATCCTCGGCGGCAAAACTGACCCTGTTTTTGGCCCCGTAATCCTCTTTGGCATGGGCGGAGTAGGCGTGGAACTGTTTAAGGATTACGCGATTGGGTTGCCACCGCTAAACACTGCGCTTATTGACAGGATGATGGAAGAAACCAAGGTTTATCGGCTTCTCAAAGGCTATCGCGGTGAAAACCCCGTTGACCTCAAACGACTCTATGAAACTATGTTGCTATTCTCCCAGTTGCTGGTTGATTTTCCGCAGATAAAAGAAATAGACATCAACCCCCTGTTAATCAACGAGAAAGAAGCCTGCATACTTGATGCGCGAATTGTTATCGACAAAGACAAAGTCTGCAAGCAATTTGAGCCCCATGAACACATGGTAATTAGTCCTTACCCCAAAAAATACGAGCTCCTTTGGACGCTCAAAAACGGGCAAGAAGTAATGCTTCGACCTATAAAACCTGAAGATGAACCTTTATGGCTACAGTGGTTCCAAAGCCTCTCAGAGGAAGCCATACGTTACCGTTTCTTCCAGATGTTAAAGGATACGCCGCATGAAGTTCGAGTCCGCTACTGCAACATTGATTACGACAGAGAAATCGCCATTGTCGCCGAAATGGTGGAGGACAGCAAGAAGAAAATTCTTGGCGTAAGCCGCCTCAGCATCGAGCCAGATGGCAAGAGCGGGGAGATGGCTTTTATTGTTAGTGACTACTGGCAGGGCTTGGGTTTAGGCACTAAGATGGTTGATTACACGCTTGACATCGCCAAAGAGAAGGGTGTTGAAAGCGTTTACGCAATCATGCTGCCTGACAACTATAGAGCTTTGAGCCTCACTAAGAAAATGGGCTTCGACATTGAATACCTAAACGATGGCACCGTCAAAGGAGAACTCGACCTCAAAAATGAAGACATAGACATTCGTTGTCTACGGCAAAAAATAACGTTGGAAACGCCAATAGAAGAAAAGACGGCAATACAAGCAGTGCCAAAAGAAGCTAAGCGTGAAGCGAAACAGCGGCAACCAGAAGTTGCCTCTGCTTAATCAATTTTTTCACTTTGTTTAGAAATATAGACTAACTCGCAAAGACGTCTGAGCGGGCTTCAGATAGCATAATCAAGATGCTCGCATCTCACCATAGTTTGCTTTTCCACTTTTCTCCTTAAAGAAAACTACCAAAAGCCCCAGCAAGACTCTAAACAGCAGGGTATAGCTAGAGCTAGAACTTATACTCTTGGCTCTCATTCCACGTTTTTTCAAAATAATTCTTAAATATCTCGACGCAACCACGGTGATTAGTTTTCAGCAACTGCATTTTTGAAATTGGATTAGATATCAGATGTAAAGATGCAGTTTTCCTGTCCGTAATTATAACTTCGACTTGAGGTCTGTTGGATAAAAATCTGATCTGAAAGTTAACGCATTTTGTAAACGGGTATATTTCTTTATTAAATTTATCAAAGGCTGTTCTCTCTGTAATAATACGATATTCAATCCCGCGCTTAACGCAGTCGAGTTGTTCTGCGGCTAAGTTGATGAATAAATGAGTAAAAACTATCTCGCTAATTATTAGGTCGAAGCTTTGGTTCACTTCTTTTAAAAGATTTATTACGCGTTGTTCCATCGCTTTCTTTGGTTTTGTTATTATCTTAAATTCGCAACTTTCTACGTCTGTCGGTGTTTCTAAGTTGCTTGAGTCAAAGAAATTATTTGCCTCTTTTTCGAGCGATTTAAACTCGTCTTCTTTTGATTTGAGAAGTATTGAAACTGCCTCTTTCACAGGCAAGGATTCGTAAAGATTTGGCTTTCCGAGTATTTGAGTGGTCAATCCAATTTCTTGCAGCTTCCTGATTACGTTATAAGCGTTTGATCGGTCTATACCTGCCAAGCTTGCTATTCTTTCAATTTTTTGTCTCCCTATTCTTGAAGACACTATGAAAATTCTTGCTTCTAACGGAGTTAATCCAAGTCTATGAAAGATTGCGACATCTTGTTCTTTGATATTCATTCGCTATCCGCCCTTTAGCAATCAAGAAGTTTGTTCTGAATTTGGAATTTAATTTTTTCCTTTTTCAGGAGATTGGCGGTCGCTGCTGCAAACTAAGCAGTTTTGTGTCATAGATTGCATAACACCACTTCTTTAATAGCAAAAAAGCGATGTCAAATTCACCAAATAAAAGGAGATAAAAATGATTAGAATACTTCATAAAAATCAAAAGCAAGTATCAGCGACGATATTGCTGACACTGCTCTTTGTTTCAATTGGAGCAGCTCTAAGTATACCAGTTGCTAGCGCTATTGACGTTACAACGTATGCATGGATAGCCGTTTCACCTAACCCTGCCGGGGTCGGTCAGTCTGTGTTGGTTTCCTTCTGGGTTATGCCCCTTTCTCCGACATTTAACGATACTGCAACCGGTGAACACTTCCACGACTATACAGTAAAAATCACCATGCCCGACGGAAAAACCGAAATACAAGGACCGTACACCCCACCAGCAGTAGGCTCTACGTACTTTATGTACACACCCACACAGCTAGGCGAGTATACATTTACGTTCAGCTACCCTGGACAAACAATGGGTAACGGAAACAAGTATCTTCCAAGTAACAATACTGCAACACTTACAGTAACTGAACAGCCAATAGCACAATTAGAGAACCTTCCACTGCCAACCGAATACTGGTCAAGACCAATAAGCGGTGAAACCAGAGGATGGGCTTCGATTTCAGGACCATGGCTAATGACCAACTACGACGCATTCCAAGTTCCATTCGGCTCACAAGCAGGCTACAATCCATACACAGAAGCACCAAAATCTGGACACATACTCTGGACCAAACAGATCGCAGCAGGCGGTATTGCCGGCGGTCAACTAGAAGATTATAGCTTCTATCCAGGCTTGTCATATGAACTTCGTCTTACGCCCCCAATCATTATGGACGGAAAACTATACTACAACCTATTCCCTAACGCTTTTGCAGGTGGAACAGCAAGAAACGGATTTGCATGCGTAGATCTTAGAACAGGACAAGAACTATGGCGGGTAAATGACAACCGAGTAACTTGTGGACAGCAAATATTCATCAGCGACGCAAACCAAGTCGGTGTTTTCCAGTATGTTTGGGCTATGACTGGAACAACATGGACAGCATATGATCCACTAAATGGCGCAGTGATGTTTACAATCGCGAACGCAACTTCGGGCAGAGTTACTTTCGATAGTACAGGAAACATGTTAGTATACGTTTTCAGCGGAACATCAGGCAGACAATGGGCAGGTATGTGGAACCTATCAAAAGCAATACCTCAGCTATACAGCGGATATTCCATGTGGCAGCCAAGCGGAACTTACAACTGGCCAAACGGTATGCAATGGAACATGACATTACCCTACAACGGCACATTCATGGGCTCAGGAAACCAAAATCTAATTTACTTTAATGGCAAGCAAGGAGTAGCTGCAATAACAACCTTTAACGGCGGACCGGCTGTGCACATAGGCTATGACTTCACAGACAACAAAGTCAGACTACTTTGGACAAAGGAACGCGACTTCAATTCAATTACATGCTTTGGAGCTATAGGTCAAGATGTTTACGTTCAGTTAAACTCAGCTGATGGCAGGATCTATGCATACAGCCTTGCCACTGGTGAAAGAGTGTGGGTAACTGATCCTCCGACCAATGCGTGGGCAACCCAGCCAGGTAACCCAACAATTGCAGACGGAAGACTCTATGTGCCAGGATACGATGGCTATGTACATGTCTATAACGTAACAAACGGAGTCAAACTGTTCGATTTCTTCGGAGCTCAAACAGCTGAAGTACCTTACGGTCAATATCCACTGTACACTGGACCAATAATCGGTGGTGACGTTGCATTTGTACCTACCATGGAGCACTCGCCAACAATGCCTCTCTATAAAGGAGAAACCCTGTATGCTTTCGACAAGAATACTGGCGAGTTCTTATGGAATATAACTGGCTACTACCAGACCGGTGCCATAGCAGAAGGCAACCTAATACTCTACAACGCCTATGACGGCAGCATCTACAACTTTGGCAAAGGCCCAAGCGCAATGACGTTAACCGCACCAAACACTGCCTCAACACTTGGAACACCCATTGTATTACGTGGTACAGTAATCGATATCGCTACGGGCACAAAACAAAACGAGCAGGCAGCACGCTTCCCCAATGGTGTCCCAGCAGTGTCTGACGAGAGCCAAAGCGCATGGATGGAATACGTCTACATGAATCATCCAAAACCGACAGATGTAACTGGTGTACCAATCACGCTGAGTGTGATTGACTCTAACGGCAACTACCGAACCATCGGCAACACAAAAAGCGATGCAAACGGCATGTTTACCTATACATGGACACCTGACATCGAAGGCGACTTCACTGTTATCGCTACATTCGCTGGATCTAACTCGTACTATGGCTCATCTGCTCAATCCTCATTCACCGTCATGGCTGCAGAACCGATAGCAACACCGCAGTCAGTGCTTACTCTTCCACCAACTGAAATGTACATCTTAGGCGCAACAGCCGCAATCATCATTGCAATCGCCATTGTTGGCGCTGTAATGTTGATGACGATTAAAAAACGACAATAAGGCGAAATCTATGGGAACTATTGTCCCTCCTTTTTTTAGTTTAAATTTAAGGTTAAGTCAAGTTGGGGCTGAGTAGGCTTCTGGCTGAAATGTTTCCACGTTACCTCTAGCCTGAGAGTCGTGGTGTAGCATTTTTCTATTCTCCTGTAAAGTTTGGGCCAGAAGCCTCAGCAAACCCAAAGTGCCTGCTGTCTAAGCTGTTTTTTACTCGCTTTTTTGTGTGGCAAAATTTGCTTATAGAGGTGGTTGGTTGCTTGTGTGGTGACGGGCGAAGTTTGCCAAAATGGGCAAGCAAACTTTCCTAGTGCGTATATACAAACGTATATACAGCACCTACCCCCCTCCCTGAGCCTTTACACACTCGTACTAACAACTAATGAACACAGTCTCGAACAAAAGGAAAAAGTAAAAGAAGGCTTATACGAAATGAACTTTTACAGCGTGTGTTGAGCAGCTGATGCAGGGGTCGTAGGCTCTAACCAGCATTTCCAGCGTTAATTCAATTTCTTTTTCCGATTTATCGAGTATTTTTGGTACCAGATTTTTCATGTCGAGTTCAATGTTTCCATGGTTCTGGTTGGTCGGGATTACGCAGTTGGCTTTGGTGCAGTACCCTTTGTCATTATAGGTGTAATCATGGAACAGTATGCCTCTTGGCACTTCAACAGCGCCCACACCATGTCCAGCTTTAACTTTGATTTCTGGTTTGTTATAATCTGGTTGACCCTTTAAGCCCACTGCTTCCAATTCGTCAATGAGTCTAATCGAATCTTCGACACAGTGAACCACTTCTACAAGCTGAGCGATATTATTCATGAAGGGATTATGGCACACAGGTTTGAGTTCAAAGAGTTCGGCTGTCTGCTTAGCCAACGGCAACAGCTTATCAGCATTTAGGTTGAATCTGGCAAGTGCACCAACCATGTAAGAGTCACGGGAGTGTTTTGCACGTTTAGCAGTAGACATTGGGACAACGTATTCGTTGGTGTATGAGAGGTACTCGTTTGCTGGTGCGGCGCAGGTGTCGGTTGAGCCTATTTTTCCATCGTAGAACGCATACTCGTCTGGGCTGGTTAAGGCAATGAACTCTGTTTCTCTGGTGAAATCAGGTAGTTTACTGGAAACGCTCTTGAATAATTGTGCGACTGCTTGAAGGTCGGGGACTGAGTCTTTCAGTTTTTGTCTAAGTGTTGCTAATTCTTTCATGGAAGGAATCTTTGAGAAGCCGCCAGGCAATAGCCTCTGGGGATGGGTAGTTCGCCCGCAGAGAAGGTCAGACATTTCATTTGCCAGTCTGTGCAGGCGGAGAACGGTTTTTACTTCTTTTGGGTTTGAGGCTGCAAGCGGAATCACTGAGCCAACACCAAGCAGGTCAGGCAAGACAAGGAATCCAAGGTGCAGGATGTGGCTTTGCAGGTTTTCGCCGTGAAGCGCCAGTTTTCTTAGTTTTAGGTCTTGTTCGTTTATTTTTACGCCCAGAGCTGCCTCAGTTGCCTTCAGCGATGCAAGGGTGTGTCCTATGGAGCAGATTCCGCATATTCGGCTGGTTATGTGGTGTAGTTCACTGTATGGTCGTCCCACAACCATGGCTTCGAAGAATCTGGGGGCCTCAGGGATTGCCCATTCACATCTTTCTAACTTTCCATCGCGCAAATTTACGTATATGTTGCCGTGCCCCTCGACACGTGTAACATAGTGCACTGCTAGGTCTAAATTACGGTTTTTCATTTTTTCCTCTCCTGCCAACCAAAGTATAACCTAAACTTACTAATCGCATCATCAATCGTTAAGCCATATTTGATTAAAACTTCTTTTTGGGCGTTCTCGTTAGGGTTGTCTACTAAGCCGCGGCATCCCCAGCATATAGTTCCTTCGTTGACACAGCAAGAGTTGCAACCTGCTCTGGTGACTGGTCCCACGCAGAATTGTCCTCTTTCGAAGGCGCAGACATTTTCATTTTTCTTGCACTCAACGCAAACAGGATATGTGGGTATGTCTGGTCTTTTTCCAAGTAAGAGCGATTTTACCACGCTAAGGAATTCTTCCTTGTTTATAGGACACCCGTGAACGTAGGCGTCTACAGTTATTACCGCGTCTATGGGTCTTGCTGTATAAGCATCGAAATACTTTGCGTTATCACCATAAACGATTCTTTTGACATCGTCTAGCTCTCGGTAGTTTCTTAGCGAATTTATGCCGCCGATGGTTGCGCACGAGCCGATGGCAACAACTATCTTGGCATTCTTTCGGATTTGTTTTAATCGGTCTTCATCTTGGAGTCTTGTGCATGACCCCTCGATGAATGCTATGTCATAGTTATCGCTGTGTTCTTTCATGACTTCTCTAAAGCTCACCACTTCCACTTGTTGCAGAAGTGCCAGCAAATCTTCTTCCAGATTGGCGATTTGCAGTTGGTCTCCTTCGCAGCCTGCAAAATCAAAGAAAGCTACTTTCGGTTTCATTTAGAGTGCCTCCGGGATACCTTTTATTTTTGAATAATTAAACACGGGTCCATCCTTGCAGACGTAGACTTGGTTAATTTGGCAGTGACCGCACTTGCCTACCCCGCATTTCATCCTTCGTTCTAAAGATATTATAATATGGTCGTCTGGAACATTCCTGGCTTTTAAGTCTGCAATGACGAACTTGTACATTATGGGTGGACCGCAAATTACAGCGTAGGTTTTCTCAGGGTCAAAGTCTACTTGTGGAATCAGTGTTGTGATTACGCCTATGTTCCCTGCCCATGTTTCGTTTTCAGGACACCAGTTAACTGTAGGCTTAAAGTCAACATCGTCTCTTTTTGCAAGAGCAATAAGTTCGTCAGCAAAAAGTAGTTCTCTGGGTTCTTTGCATCCGTAGAGCAGGGTAACTTTGCCGTAATCCTTTCGGTTATCAAGTACATAGTTGAACAGTGACCGCAGTGGTGCAAGACCAAGGCCTCCGGCTATGAAGAGTAAGTCTTTGTTTTTGAGTGCTTCAGCGTCAAACCCGTTTCCGAATGGTCCTCTTATACCAACTTTATCGCCCACGTTTAGGGTGTGCATCTTGTTTGTTACGTTGCCAAGTTTGCGGATGCACAGTTCAAACGTGTCTTTCTTGGTAGGCGGAGATGACACGGATATTGGTGCTTCGCCGATTCCGAAAACTGAAACTTCCACGAATTGACCTGGTTTGTGACCAAGCGTTGACCTATCGTCTAGCTCGATTTCAAATAATGTTTCGTTGGCGGTCATGGCTTGTTTCTTTATGATTGTTGCTAGCCTAGGTACATAGTCGATATTGCCTTCAGTTTTAATCTGCACGTCAGGGGCTTCTGCGGCGGTAACATGTACCCCGCTCACGAGGCTTTCAACGTACATATCGTTGAATAAGTTAACAGGATTAGCAATATCTGGCAGGCAGTTTGAAGAGCATCTGCCACAGCCTACGCAGGATATGAAGCCGAAGCGGTCGTAGAGGTATTTGCCTTTTTTGAAGTAACGATGTCTGTATCGTGTTGGCCTTGTCGGGCGGAAGTTTTCTCCCGAAGCGATTTTGGCAAAATCTTCTAGCAAGCATCCGTCCCATGTTCTAACCCGTTCGCCTTGCTCTAGCGATAAGTCGGGGTTATCTTTAACGTCAAAGCAGTAGCATGTGGGGCAGACGAGGACGCAAGAACCGCAAGCTAAACATTTCTCTGAGTGCTTTTCCCAAAAAGAGCTTTTTTCATAACTTTTACTGAGCAGCTCAGGGATTAATTCAGGTGAGAAATCTAACCTTTGTTGTGTCATTGCAATTACTTCTCTTTTCTTTTGCCCGACCAGTTGGATGTCTCTTGCAAGCGCGTTAGTAACGTTTTTAGCATATTTTTCTAAAAGTTCTTCACCTTTCTGTGAGCCGATGTTAATGGCGTAGCGGTTTCCAAGGTCAGTGAGCATAAGGTCGTAGCCATACTCTACTGTGGCGCAACCCATGTAAGAGGCGAAACACCACTTAGACATTCTTTGAATGTTTACACCAATGATTATTGATGATTTTCGCTTTTCAAAATAGTATGGGTCTGATTTGGTTTCGGCAAAGATTTCGTCCATGTGAAGAAGAGCCACTATATCGTACGGGTGGACTCCGATTAGTACAATTGGTTTGGTCTCAGTCTGGTTTCTGGCTGAAAAGCCTTTCCCCACATTATAGGTTACTAAGGTTTCTCTTTGCGGAAAGAAATACTTCTTGGGTGGCAGAAGCGTGATGTCATAATCCATCCTCAAGTCACTAGCGGATTCTAAGGGGCCAAAAGCAAACTTGTCACCCTTAGCTTTTACGCCAATAACGTTGAAAGTTTCATTCTTAATCAGGGCATTTACGAAGTCCGCAAAGTTTTCTTTTGATATTATACGCATCTTTCCAATTCTCCGCTTTTCTTTTGTAAGCGTTTTCCTATACTAACAATGATGAACAATAAAATATTTTCTGAAAGAATACAATAAATCTGTTGAAAAAGATTACCTATAAGAATTTAAAAACGATTTTTAGACTTTTGAATGCCAAGATAAGACCTTAAAATTGTGTTTTATTGCCCTTTAAGCTTTTATATGGGTCCCTTCTGTATGCCTAAACGTTTATGCATAAAAATGTGCATAACACATCGGAGGACAAACATCTTGGAAAAAGATGACAAGCGCCGTTTAATGCTAGAAAAAGTGCTTAAAGAGCATGATTATCAGGAAAGCGCTTTGCTTGAGATTTTGCATCGCGCTCAGGAAATTTATGGTTATTTAGACAAAGAGTTGTTAATGGATGTCGCGGGGTCATTAAATATTCCGCCAAGCCATGTGTTTGGTGTGGCGACGTTCTATAGTTTTTTCAAAATGCGAAAGCCTGGGCAACATATTGTTACAAGCTGTTTGGGGACTGCATGTTATGTTAAGGGCGCTGAAGAAATCGTGCAAGCCATCGAGAAAGAATTCAAGCTTAAACGAGGCGGCTCCACAGAGGATGGGAAGCTTTCTCTGCTTGCTACTCGTTGCATCGGTGCCTGTGCGATGGCGCCAACCTTAGTTGTTGATGACGAAGTCATCCCTAAGGCTACAAAAGAAGTTGTGATTCAAAAAATTAAACAAGTTTTAGGAGGCAAGTAATCTGAATCTAGCTGATATTCAAAAAATAGCTGAACAAGAAGTAGATTTTGAGAGAGCATACAAATACCGCATCAACGTTTGCTGCTCAAGCGGCTGTGTGCCTCTTGGCGCGTTGAACCTCTTAAAAGCGTTTGAAAACGCTGTGAAGGAGTTTGGCGTAGAGAAAGAATGCAAAGTTGCACGAACTGGATGCCCAGGAACCTGCGCTGTTGGTCCAGCAGTAATGATTGAGCCCGGCGACTACTTGTATCAGCAAGTAACTCCTGATAAGGTTAGAGAAATCGTCAGAGACCACATCGTTCTGGGCTTGCCTGTTAAGGACATGTTATACAGGAATGAGGGTTTCTACAAGAAACAGCACAGGCTTGTCTTGCGTAACGCTGGCAAAATTGACCCGCAGAGAATTCAAGATTACATAGCTATGGGCGGTTACTCTGCCATTGTGAAGTGTCTGGCAACGATGACTCCGCAGGGTGTTATCTACGAGGTTGCAACTAGCGGTTTGAGAGGCAGAGGCGGTGCAGGTTTTCCAACAGGGCAGAAGTGGGGTCTTGTGGCGCGGGCGCATGGGTCGCCGAAGTATATTGTTGCTAATTTAGATGAAGGTGACCCGGGAGTTTTCGCTAACCGTACCTTAGCTGAGGCTGATCCGCATGCGATTATTGAGGGTATGTTGATTGCTGCTTATGCTGTTGGGGCAGAGAAGGGTTACTTGTATATCCGCTCAGAGTATCCGCTGGCGATTCAGACTTTGCAGAAAGCGATAGCTCAAGCTAGGTCAATTTCTCTTTTGGGCAATAATGTTCTTGACACCAATTTCAAGTTTGATTTGGAACTTCGGTTTGGCGCTGGAGCTTTCGTTGCTGGAGAAGAAACAGCTATTCTTGCTTCTGTGGAGGGTCGCAGAGCTATGCCTCGTCCGCGTCCGCCTTACCCAGCAAACTCTGGTTTATACGGTAAACCGACACTGATTCAAAATGTAGAAACGCTCGCAAACATCCCCATTATAATCCAGAATGGCGGTGCATGGTTTAGCAAAATCGGTTCACCCAAGTGCACGGGAACCAAATGTTTCTCGCTCACAGGCAAAACTAACAATCCAGGACTCATTGAAGTTCCCATGGGCATCACTCTGCGCGAAGTCGTTTTCGATATAGGCGGGGGCGTTCCGAAAGGTAGAGAATTCAAGGCAGTGCTGGTTGGTGGTCCTTCAGGCGGTTGTCTGCCAGATACTCTGTTGGATTTGCCGATTGATTATGATTCGCTTACGCGTGTAGGTGCAATCATGGGTTCAGGCGGGCTAGTTGTTCTTGATGACGAAACGTGCATGGTTGACACTGCCAAGTTCTTTACTGAATTTTGTGTTGACGAATCATGCGGAAAATGCACTCCTTGCAGGGCAGGGCTGATTCGGGTCAAAGAGATATTTGACAGGATTACAACGGGTGTCGGCAAGATTGAGGATATTTCGGCTTTGGAGAAGGCTGGAGTTTTTATTCGTGAAGCCAGCCTTTGCGGTCTGGGACAAACTGCGCCTAACCCTGTTTTGACGACTCTGCGCTACTTCAAAGACGAGTATATTCAACATATTAAAGAGAAGAAGTGTCCAGCGGGTAAATGCTTCAAAAAGACGCAGGAGGAATTCTAGATGAGTGGATCTTTGGTTAAGTTAAAAATTGATGGCGTTGAGGTAACTGTGCCTGAAGGTACTATGATACTTAAGGCTGCTAAAGACAACGGGATAATTATTCCTACCCTTTGCAGCTTGGAGGGCTTAACGCCTTATGGCGGTTGCCGCTTGTGCCTAGTTGAAGTTAGTGGTTCACCCAAGCTTTTCCCAGCATGCATAACTCCTGTAAGCATGGGAATGGAAATTACAACCAATTCAGAGAAACTAAAAGACTACCGTAGAATGGTCGTACAGTTACTTCTTGCTGAGAGAACCCACGTATGCTCGGTCTGCATAGCCAACGAGCACTGTGAATTGCAAGCTATGGCAAACCAGCTTGGCGTTGACCACGTTATGTTTGAACGTAACTTTAGCAGTGACGCAATTGACTTGTCGCATGATTTCTTAACGATTGACCGCAACAGGTGCATATTGTGTACGCGATGCATCCGAGTGTGTGATGAAATTGAAGGCGTTCACACGCTGGATTTGAAGCTTCGCGGCAAAGATGCTGAAGTTATTATGGATTTGGATGAGAAGTGGGCTAATTCTTGCTCTTGCACTTCATGCCGCAAATGTGCCAAGGTTTGCCCTGTGGGTGCCATTTACATTGAAGGAGAACCGATTGAGCATACTAAGCGTAAAGATATTGCGGAATTCATTAAGGCAAGGAGGGCGCGCAAATGACCAAGACTGAAAAAGTTAGAGTTGCAACCGTGTGGCTAAGCGGTTGCTCTGGTTGCCACATGTCGTTTCTTGACTTAGACGAGCGGCTAATTGATTTGGCAAAGAAAATAACTGTTGTTTATAGCCCCATCGCTGATGTGAAAGAGTTTCCAGAGAACGTTGTTGTGACGCTAATTGAGGGCGCAGTGGCAAATGAGGAGCAATTGGAGCTACTGAAGAAGATGCGGTCTCGAACAAAAATCCTCATAGCGCTTGGCGACTGCGCTGTCACTGGCAACGTTACGGCTCTGCGTAACTCTTGGCGTAACAGTGACCAAGCAGTTCTGGAACGCGCATATAAGGCTCCTGAGGACCTGAACGCTGCCATCCCAACGGCAGTGCCTAAACTGCTCATTAAGGCTCATCCGTTGCATGAGGCTGTTAAAGTTGACTTTTTCATTCCTGGGTGTCCGCCGTCGGCTGACCTGATTTACTACGTGCTAACGGAGTTGTTGGCTGGCAGGACGCCTGTGATGGAGGGAAGATCAAAGTATGGTTAAAGCAAAAACTGAAAAGAAAATTGTGATTAGCCCTGTTACTCGAATTGAGGGGCACGCGCAAGTCACGATTCTGTTGAATGATGATGACTCAGTAAAAGAAGCACTCTTCAAAGTTGTGGACTTCCGCGGCTTCGAGAAATTTACTGAAGGCAGGCCGTTCTATGAAATGCCTGGCATAACCAGTCGTTCATGCGGTATCTGCCCAGTTAGCCACCTCTTAGCCAGCGCTAAAGCATGCGACGCCATAGTCGGCGTTGCTCCGCCTGACGCTGCGGTTTTGCTGCGTCGTCTGATGCACATGGGGCAATTGATTCAGTCACATGCGTTGAGTTTCTTCCATTTGTGCTCGCCTGACTTGTTGTTAGGGATGGATTCTGACCCTGCTCAGCGAAACATTTTCGGCTTATTGGAGAAGAAACCTGAACTGGCAAAACGTGGCATACGACTGCGCAAGTTTGGTCAAGAAATAATCGAAAAAGTCGCAGGCAAAAAAATTCATTCAAGCGAGTGGATTCAGCCTGGCGGTGCCAAGTGGCCGCTGACTAAGGAGCGGGCTGATTATCTTCGCGGTTACTTGCCTGAAGCTATTGACAGTACGCAAAAGACGATTGAGATGTACAAGAAGATGCTTGACGGTTTCGAGGAGGAGGTTGAGAACTTTGGCAACTTCCCAAGCTATTATATGGGTTTGGTTACTCCTGAGGGCTGTTTGGAGCATTACGATGGCAAGATCCGCATTATGGACCAGAACGGCAAAGTGGTAGCTGAATGCGTTGACCCAACCAAGTACCAAAACTTCATCGGCGAGGCTGTTGAGCCATGGTCATTCATGAAGTTCCCGTACTTCAAAGCCATCGGTTACCCAGACGGCGCCTACCGAGTTGGACCACTGGCAAGGTTAAATGTTGCTTCGCGTTGCGGCACGCCTTTGGCTGACGCAGAGTTCAAAGAGTTCAAGAAGCTAGGCAAAAACGGCGTTGTGCAGAGTACTTTCCACTATCACTATGCACGGCTCATTGAGTTGCTGTTCTGTGTTGAAACCGCTAAGAAGCTGCTGAAGAACCCTGAAATCCTCTCTGAACATGTCGGTGCTAAAGCTTTAGTTAATCGTTATGAAGGTGTCGGCGTTGCTGAAGCGCCCAGAGGCACCTTGATTCACCACTACAAGGTTGACCGCACTGGATTGATTACGTGGAACAACATGATTATCGCTACAGAACACAACAACATCGCCTACAACAAGGCTATAACGCAGGTGGCTAAAAAATACGTTAAAGCCCGCCAACTCCAAGAAGGCATGCTGAACCGCGTTGAAGCAGTTATTCGCGCTTTTGACCCGTGCCTCAGCTGTGCAACCCACGCGGTGGGGCAGATGCCGCTTGACGTTCAACTTGTTGATGCACAGGGCAGACTGGTTGACAGAAAACTAAGATAAGTCCCTCTTCTCTATTTTTTATCTTCTTAATTTGGGCTGAGATAGTTAAGCGGTTATTATTGCCCAGTCATTTATCGTGTAACAGTTGCCTGTGGAGTTCCAGCAGCCCGCCAACGTTGGCATACAGGTTACAACAATTAATGAACTGCCGCTTTGAGCTTCCACGCTGGCGCTGAAAGAAAAACCTGCGGCGTTCTGGTCGATTTCAAAGAATACTGGTTTGCTCTCTGTTGCCCTATTTAATTCTTGGAAGGAGAAGGGAATTTTGAGCGTTGTGCTGTTTACTTTGAGGTAGTCCTGCGGGTTTTGAGCGGTGAAGCTGGCGTTGACACTATGCAGGACAACGTAGAAGTTGGCGGTTCTAAAGCCACTGTTGGAGCAAGTAACGTTAAACTGATTGGTGTGCCCAGAGGAAAACTCACCACCGCAATCAAACATGTAGGAGATGTGGGTTGGACCTATGGCTACATCATGTGCCTGAAAAACCAGCAAAACCGCAACCATCGCAACTGCACCGTAAATGAGAAGGTTTCTTTTTTTGCGGTATTGCTTCAGCGAGGGGAACTTGAAAAATAACGTTAAGACGATGAGAGCGAGCACTGTGACAGCTATGGCGTAGGGAAAAGCATACACGCTTGGATCAACGATTGCCAGCACAACAGAATTGAACGTCATTTACTGCTTCATCGCTTGACACTAGAATTCAGCTTTTTAATTTTAAAAACTTTACGAAAGTAAGGCTATTAGTCGTTAGAAGATTTACGTACCTACCTCTTCAATTAGCTCTTCTATAGGGCGGGTTTTTCCTTGGTCAACTTCTTTTAGGGCGGCTTTGAGTTCTTTGGCGATTTGTTTGTCTTCGGTTACTTCTATGGTTTCTAAGAGTTCCTCCATGAGGTTAGCGGCTCTTGCTAGCAGCTCTTTTTCTTCGGTTGTTAGCATGGCAGTCACGTTTGGTTCACCATCACTTTATATGCGGTGATGGGTTTCTTAACTTTTGCCCTTAAAACAAACTGCCTATTTTAATCGGCTTTTTGAGCGGCAAAATTGCTTATAGGGTGGGTTTGGGCTGTTTTTTTTGTTAATGTGGAAAGATGCAAGACTGCGCGAGGTGAGACATGGCATAAACCCGCGGCTTTTCTGGGCGATTCTTGTAAGCCCACTTCACTGGCAATGCGCTCTCTACCCAAAATTGCGTAGCTCACCAACCTATTAGGAGCCTATTTGGATGCTATTAGAAATTCTATGCAGAAACTATAGAGGGGTAGGTGAAATTACCGTTTTTCAACGCCAACAGCATGCTGAAAATCTCGCCTTTAAATAGGGGGATAGGGTCTAATGGCAGAGCAAGCAAACTTGCTACCGTACATACAAACGTACATGCTTTCACACACACGAACAATCGCCAAGCCCACAACCAAACAGCAACCCAAACCAGACGCAGACACAAAAAAGCAATCTTTAACACGGATGTTGTCCACAACAAACCACCACTCAACAACAACTAACCAAAAAACTAACCAACAAGACAAGCCATTTCTAAGCAACAAGAGTTTTTATGTAATCCCAAACCTTATCGCCAACATAATGCAGGGTTTTAACAACAGGACCCTTCTTGGTCTGCCGTACCGTTGCCGCATCAAACAGGCTCTCACCCACAGCTAAAGCTTTACCATACTTCACATCTGCTACCAAAACTAATTCGCCAACCCCAAATTCGCCTTCAACGCGCACGATACCCGGCGCCATCACCGTTGCTCCCTTACAGACGTACGGGACTGCACCCATGTCCACGATGATTTTCGGAGCTTTCGCAGCGAATTCGGAGAACAGCAAAGTCGGCAGAAATTTGTCACTTGCCTTGTAGAGAACAGCCTTCCCACCGATGAGGTAAATCAAGCCCACATCCGACTCAACCACTTCCACGCTGGCTTTAGCGCCGAAAACCTCCTCCAAATTGAACTTGAGCTTCTGCTGGGCTTCTTCTAAGATTTGCTTGGCTTCTTTGGCTTTTAGGGGGTATCGGCGTTGTTTGGTGGGCATTTATTCTCTTCCTGTACTGCGTCTTTTTGTTGGTTATTAGGTTTTTCCTCCTCTGCTTGGGCTTTTGGTTTCTTGCGCAAGATTCTCTCTATCCACTTGCTAAAATCCACTTTCAAAAGCATGATGGTTATGATGATGGTTAACACGACAGAGAGGGCAATCATCACTTCTTGGCTTATCCAATCGGAGACAGAAGTCTCGATGTAACCACCCAAAAAAGCACCTACGATGGCGATGGTGAGTTTGCCAAAAAAATAGGCACTGAAGAATTTCACTGGACTATACTTCATGAGCCCCAACGGGATAACTATGGGTTCGTCGGGAATCGGCGACGTCGCCGCCAAAAACAGCAGTGGAAAAGCCCAACGCCGAACCTTCACTGCATCAGCATCCAAACGCTTTCGCCTCTGCTCGCTCAACCTGCCGCTGATGATGAACGTAATCATGTAGTGGCTCCCCTTGGCTATGGCAGCGCCTAACGCAACCAGAAAACCCACAATTACCAACGTAGTGGCGTCAGCGCCTACTAGGAGGTTGGGGAACCATGTGGGAATGAGAATGTTTGAGGGACCAGCGAACGGAATCGCGTTCACCCCAAGGGAAAAGGCGAAAACTATCAAGAATTCAAGTATCGACGCCATGCTCGGTTATTCACATTCCTCTCCCCAAATTTAGTGCATGCCACGCTTATAAAGTGCAAGCGTAAAAAATGCTCAAAAATAGTTTACTTAGCTGTTGCATCAAGTTCTGGGTTAAGGGTGTGGCATCAACAGTTCATTACTACTCGTTGTTTTGAAAATAAGTCAACAATTTCGCAAGTTCTGTCTTACCTAAAGGAGTTAACGCAATAACCTCATTATCCAGATTTGTGAATAAGCCTGCCCTGTTCTTAAAGTTATTAATAAAATCAGTTTCATAAACATTATAGTCTACACATCTCTGCCTAGCAGTCTTCATTTGAAACTCCAACGCGCCGCTGGGAGTTACCAATGCATTCTCAAACGCTGTTAGCAAGGCTACTTGAATTTGTGCAACTGCCTTCTTTTTTTCTGCAATCTTATAAATCGGTCGCGCTTCCCCTCTTGCTCTCAAAAACAGCTTATTCACCGTTTCTTCGGATATCCTGTTTTCTTGTAGGAAAGTTTGGAGTTCAAGTGGGATATCTTGGGGTACAGGTACGATATCCTCTTCTTGTATTGACGCGCTAACTTTCATCTCTACGCCCTTGGATAAATAGCGGTTCAATAGAACTTCAAAGCATTTTTCACGGTATCTTTCGTCAATTGTGTTAGTGAATTTAATTATGTCTTGTATGGGTTTTCTAAGTTTCTCGAAGTCGTAAGCTTCATTTGAGCTATTGGCGGTTGACATTTACAGTTAGCCTCTTTTAGACATACGGAATTTTAGGCAAATAAGATTTGCGTTGCAAACCTCTAATAATGTTCAACTATCTAGCAATGGAGTATCTGCTCAACACCAGCAAAACCCCTTAGTCGTTTTCTGTAGTCCATGAGATAGGTTTAAATGTTGAGATATAAAGTATAGAAGAGAACAAGATAGATGAGGATTCCAGAATGAGCGAAATGACAACCGAAATCCTTGAACAAAACCTTGGCAAAATCGTACTCGTCCGCCTAAAAGGTGGAAAGAGCCTGCGGGGTAGACTGAAGGGTTTCGACCAGCACCTAAACCTAGTTCTAGAAGAAACCGAAGACACAACTGTAGTGGAAAACCAAAAGAAGCTAGGACTCATAATCGTCCGAGGAGACAACGTAGTCCTTATCTCACCACCGCCTAGGTGATCACCGTGGGAAAAGGCACTCCATCCATGGGCAAGCGCCAAGGCAAAACCGTCCACATAATGTGCAGGCGCTGTGGAAGACGCGCATACCATGTGCGCAATAAGCGATGTGCAGCTTGTGGCTATGGTGAAACAACCACGATTAGACGGTACACTTGGCGAACAAAGACTCTGCAAAGACAAAGAGTCGTATAAAATATTTTTTTAAAAAAAATTACTTTTCCTATAAAAGAAACAAAATTAGAAATAAGAATTAAATTGTGAGCTGTTCTCAATCAGTTGCTGTGTTATAGTAGCCCTTATCTACTTTAACAAAGATAAGTGGACCCTTACTCTGCGCCATTTCACGCGCTTTTCTGAGTGTATTGTTAACCATTCCAAGGATTTTTTCTTTATCATTAGTGTAATGAAAGCGTTTTTCTCCCAGTTCAAGTTTAAGCAGATTCTCCGCTAAAATTTCTGTTCCGCAGATTTCGCCGTTCTTTATCAGTGTTGCGACAACAACTTCTTGGAGCTGTTGTTTTTGTTCGATTTTACGCCATAATGGTTCAGCTTCGCTTAGTGTTTTTGACATCTTGTTCCATCTGGTAGCGTTCTGGTCGCCTATTAGTAGTTTCACGCGTTGTTTCCATTTCTTAAACCATGTGCCTATCCAAACCGTGACGAAGGCATTTAGTTCGTCTGAGTCTTCTTTAAAGAGTTGCTCTATTCTTTCAGCAAGTTCGCATTCGCTTGCTTCTTTTCCAATGAGGTTCCAGTGGAATTTTAAGTAATTTGTAAAATCTCGGCAGGCAACCTGCAAGACTTTGCGGTCCGAGCCCGTTACATCCAAGGCTGAATCCGCATCTTTTAATTTCTCCCCTATCATTATCTCTATGAAGTTCATTATGATTCCCGCTCTCTAAGCCCTCTCCATACTGACTAAAGTCGAGGTTTTAATTAAACTTTATTTTTTATTCACATATAATTGCCTTAGTCGCATTATGACAATATTCCGTATTTCGATATAACCCTAAAAACGCCTTATTTAATGAAATGAGGAAGTGCAGTAACATCTGGCAAAATCAAATCAGGCTGCTCATTTGCCAGTTCTTGGCGGTCAAACAGGCCTGAAAGCACTGCTACGGTTCGTGCGCCCGCAGCTTTGCCCGCCCGTACATCATTAACTGAGTCGCCAGCGATAATGCAGTCACTTATTTCTAAGTCCAAGGCTTTCATGCATCGTATTAATGCTTCTGGGGCTGGCTTCGGCTTAGACGTATCCAAGGCGGTCACGATGTGCGCAAAGTATCTTGAGACTCCCAGATAGTCAAGTTCTTTTTGGATGGTTTGGTTTGGAACATGCCGCATGGTAATCAACGCAAGCTTAGCCTTTCCAGACAGCGTCTCCAACGCGGCTGAAACGTTCGGCAATAGTTTTGTTTTAGTCTCGGTGATGGAGTAATAAGCATCCAAATAGACCTGCAGGAACCGTTTCTTATCGCCATTAATTATGTCGCTGAAGGGTAAGCCCTGCTCGATTCTTCGCGGGATTTCAAGCGTAAGCTTTTTGTGAGGCGGTTTTTGTCCAACGGCTTGGAAAGCTATCCTTGCGGCTTCTATGTAGGCTTCGGTAGAGTCAACTATCGTGCCGTCCAAATCTAAGAAAATTCCCTTCGCTTTTAACCCATTTTGATTCATTGCTTTCTGTTTTTGAATGGTGTGGTTGTTTCTTAAAGCTTTCTCACTGTTTCAATGCAAATCCTTGTTTTCAGCACTATATTTTCTATATAGTCTATAATGGCTATCTCTATAGGTTACTCAATACTATGTTCTTTTTTGAAAAAAGGTAAAGGTGAAAAAAGAATGCTTTCAAGAGATTGTGATGGTTGCTCCCTGCTAAAGGCATGCAGCACACGCTACAAAAAAGCTGTAGTAGGCGATAAAGTCTATTGCCCAGACGGAACAGCTCACCTAATTGACAGTCACAGCGTAGATCAGAATACGGAAATAATCTGCCTCATAGAAGAGTGTTAGGCGACCAAGACAAAGGTCTGCTCGGGTTAACGGTGAATGCACGATAACCCTGATTTTTTATTTACTGATTTTTTTCTATAATTCAATTTATCATCAAAAATATTTATTATATGTTCTTCTATAATGCCTTCGTATTCTATATTCAGCGCCTATATTACCCACTTTTTCAATACTTCCGCACCGAGGAAAAAACAAATGAATACAACATACAAAATCTTAGGCGCTTTAACGATAATCATAGTTATTGCAGCAACTCCAGCCCCAACTGCATCACCAGCCCCAACACCCACCCCTGAACCCGCAACATTGAATGGTGCAGGCGCATCCTTCCCATACCCATTAATCAACGCCATGATAACCAACTACACAGCCACTAGACCGTGGGCAACCATCAACTACCAATCAATTGGCAGCGGAGGGGGCATCAATGCATTGCAACAAAAAACCGTTGACTTTGCAGGTTCAGATGCACCGCTGACAGCAACCGAGACAAACAACATACCTAACGCACTACATATTCCAGAAACTATCGGCGCCGTAACAGTGACCTATAACTTACCCGGTATACCTACAGGTTTGAAATTAACTGGGCCAGTCATCGCTGGCATCTACCTAGGAACCATAACCATGTGGAACGACAGCGCCATTAAAGCTCTTAACCCAACCGTTACATTGCCAGGCCAAGCCATCATGGTTGTCCGCCGAGCTGAGAGTTCAGGAACAACCTTTGTCTTCACAAGCTACCTTAGTGCAGTAAGCAGTACATGGGCTAGCACGGTTGGACAAGGCAAATCAGTCGCTTGGCCAGTTGGTGTTGGTGCCAACAATAACGCTGGTGTTGCTGCAACTGTTGAAGGAAACGCCTACGCAATCGGCTATGTTGAACTCGCCTACACAATAGAGAACCAAATGAAGGTCGCCGCAATCCAAAACGCCGCCGGCAACTTTGTCATGCCAACCCTCGCAACCACAACTGCAGCTGCCCAATCAGTCGCCTCGGCAGGTTTACCTGCAGGTAGCGCAAGCTGGTCAAGTGTAAATATTCTAAACGCTCCAGGTGCAGACTCTTACCCAATCGTGAGCTTTAGCTACATTATCGTCTATAAAGAACTAAACGTAATTCCAACAATGACTCAAGCCAAAGCAGTTGCCCTTGTGCAATGGTTATGGTACATGGTACATGACGGACAAAACTTGGCGTCAGGCTTATCATATGCACCTTTGCCATCCAACGTTGTCACAGTCAACGAAGCAACTATAAGATCAATTACCTACAACGGCGCACAAGTTTACACATCCTAAAACCCATTTTATTTTTTTAATTTTAATACACTATTCTCCATGCGCTCATAGCAACTGATTTTGGATTCTTTGCAGATAGCCATTGACTATAGAGGTAACTACTGGCGTTCTCAGCAACCGTTTAATATAAGAAGTTCAGCTTAAGACTGATTCAACGTTCAGGTTCAGGACAACTTCAGAAATATCGGTTGCGTATTCTGCGGTTCGTCTAACGCTCTCAATTAGCAATCTAAGGTTAACAATTTCTTCTATTTTGGCGGTCTGTGTAGAAAGAACCGTTTCTTTCTCCAACTTGTAGACTTGACTTAGCCTTTCAATAACGCTTTCAGCTAAGTTAAAGTCATGCTTAAACAGAGCCTCCATGGCATTCTCAAACATTAAAATAGCCAAATTGCTGAGCCGACCTATCCGCTCCAAAACCTCGGCGTTAACAGGGTCTTTGAGCAGCAGTGTATTTTCAGCGATTTTTGTTGCGTGGTCCGCGGTTCTTTCAACTGACTTAGCTATTAGCCTATAACCGAGGCATTCTCTTTGGTTGCTTAAGCCGATTTCTTTAACTATTCTCTGGTTTGAAACAGCCAACTTGAGAAGCCGCACGATGTAGAGGCTAAAACGGTTAACTTCGCGGTCAGTTTTGATAACTGATTTAGCGCTTGTATAATCAAGATTCTTCAATGCCAATAGGGCTTCTTTATGCATGGATGAGGCGATAATTGACATACGGCTTAGGGCATTTTGAACCGTTAGTTCAGGATAATTAAGCAAAACCTGCAGGGTCAAATCAGTCTGAGTGTCAATCACTATTTCAGTGCCCACCAAATAGTGCCTAGCAAAACCCTTGAGGTGATTGCGCAACTCAGAGGAGAGCGTTTTCTGCCCCTGCGCCCTAATGTGGATAATGTTGTACCCGCTCAAGTAAGCAGAAATCGCTGTTCTCATAACAGCGTAAGGATTATCGTTTACTGAAACTTTGATGAAAGCTTCGTCATGTTTTTCTTTTTTAGGCAAACTCGAAGGCGCAATAGACAGCGAGCCGTCTTCTTCCTCGCGCACAATCATTGAGCTTCCGCGTTTAAGCTCGTTTTTTATTGCCCAATCCTTTGGCAAAGAGAGAATGAATGTTGATCCGCCTGTGACTTGGAGCTTGCGTTGCTCTTCGTTTACTTTTTCTGCTTTTTTCGCCACTGTTGACTCCAAGTTACTCTTTCTATGGTTTTTCATTATATTAGGTATATCTATATAGACTATAAATTTTATGGAGATTTGCTATATAACCAATGATGTTTTTTATGTGCATAAAAACAAGGATGAAAATATGAGGTCTAAATATATAGTTTTAATCGCTATAGTCGCTATCGCCATAATCCTTAGTTCAGTCGTTGCATACGTTTACCTTTCACAATCAGGCTCACAAGAAACGACAATAAACTTGAATGGTTCGGGCGCAACATTTCCCTATCCCCTCTTAAACAGCATCATCACAAAATACACAAGCGAAGTCAAGCCTAACGTGCAGATTAACTATCAAGCCATCGGCAGCGGCGGCGGAATTTCTGATTTAAAAAACAAAAACGTTGATTTCGCAGGAACAGACGCTCCGTTAACTTCCTCTGAAGCAGTTGATGCTCCAAACGCTCTCCACCTCCCTGAAACAATCGGCGCCGTAACAGTAGCCTACAACCTTCCCGGTATTCCTTCTGGTCTCCGTCTAACAGGCAAGGTCATAGCTGACATTTTCCAAGGAAAAATAACCATGTGGAATGACCCAGCCATCCAGAACCTAAACCCCAACACCGCCCTTCCAGCGAAGGGAATCAACACAGTTCACCGCTCAGACGGTTCAGGAACCACCTACATCTTCACAGGATACCTTAGCGCTTCAAGCACAGATTGGCGCGATAACGTTGGACAAGGCAAATCAGTACAATGGCCAAGCGGAAGCGGCTCAAACGGCAACACAGGCGTTGCTTCAATCGTCAACAGCACCCAATACTCCATCGGCTATGTCGAACTAGCCTATACAATAGAGAACGGTATGACGGTTGCAGCAGTGCAAAACCCCTCCGGCAACTACGTCTTGCCAACATTAGCCTCCACGACAGCAGCAGCCGCCTCTGGAGCCAGCAGTTTACCCCCAGGAGATGCAAGCTGGCTTAACGTCAGTTTGCTTAACACTCAAGGAGAAGACCCATACCCAATTGTAAGCTTCACTTACCTATTAGTATACAAAGAACTCAATGTCATACATGGAATGACTAAAGAACGTGCAACCGCACTGGTTGAGTTCTTATGGTACGTTGTGCATGATGGACAACAGATAGCTCCAGCACTTGATTACGCGCCTTTGCCAAACGATGTTGTACACCTCAACGAAGCAACAATTCGGTCAATAACGTTTAACGGACAACAACTCATAACGTAGGTGGATCAAGCTCTGAAACAGCTCCACTTCCAAAACTTTTTTACAACAAAAATAAGATTAACAGGCGACTTTATTTTCAAGAATTTAACCGCTGTCATCGCGGCGTCAGCATTAATCATCCTCATCGTTACAGGATACGTCTTAACAACTGGTTCAGGTCCAGTCTTACAACAGTTCGGAACAGGCTTCCTATTTGGCACCTCATGGAACCCAGTTGAAGGCAAAGAAATCTACGGCGCTCTCCCATACGTACTGGGAACTCTTGTCACTTCAAGCATTGCACTCCTAATCGGGGTGCCTTTAAGCTTGGGCATCGCAATTTTTCTTGTAGAAATGGCTCCCCGCGGACTCAGAGTGCCAGTCGGCTACCTAGTGGAGCTTTTAGCGGCAGTTCCAAGCGTAATTTATGGCCTTTGGGGACTGTTCATTTTCCGTTTCTGGATACGTGATTTTATTGAAATTCCCATTTCAACCTATTTAGGTTGGATTCCGATTTTTAGCGGGTCACCGTTTGGCTTAGACATTTTCACAGCTGGGTGCCTCCTCGCAATCATGATTATTCCCACGGTAGCTTCCATCTCAAGAGAAGTGATAAGCGCTGTTCCCAACAGCATCCGCGAAGGCGCCTACAGCATCGGCGCGACAAAGTGGGAAGTCATCCGTCACTGGGTCATAAGCTACGGGCGCTCAGGCATTTTCGGCGCCGTAATCCTCGGTTTAGGGCGAGCGGTGGGCGAAACAATGGCGGTTTCAATGGTCATCGGCAACGCGCCCGGTGCAGCAGCCATGCCCACCTCACTGTTTAAGCCAGGGCAAACCATGGCTTCTCTTATCGCTAACGGCTTTTTGGAGTCAACAGGAACCCTTGAAACCTCAGCCTACATAGGTGTTGGCTTAATCTTGCTAGTGGTAAGTTTACTCATCAACGTGGGCGCACACTTGATGGTGACGCGTGTCCTAAAGGTTAAAGGAGGCGCAGTCGAATAATCTCCAACTATGCCTTCAGAAAATTCAAAAACCGCCTCTTCTTCGTTCTCTGCGCGACTTGCGTGGTCATAGCGGTTACTCCCCTTGCAAGCATCCTATACGAGGTCATTGCAAGAGGCGCACCACAAATCAGCCTAAACTTTCTCATTCAAACCAATGCCAACGGTGGCATCGGACCAGCAATACAGGGCACATTGATTCTTATCGGGTTAACAAGCGTAATCGGTGTTCCAGTCGGAATATTATCAGGCGTTTACCTTGCAGAGTTCGGCAACAACAAGTACGCATCCGCAATGCGCTCCATTAACGACATTTTAACCGAGTTTCCATCAATCGTAGTTGGAATAACTGCTTACGGTGTAATCGTAATCGCCCTAATAGGCAGTTACTCTGCCATTGCAGGCGCCATAGCATTATCATTCATACTAATCCCAATTGTTGCCCGAACAACCGAAGAATCCCTAAAACTCGTACCAAACAGCATGCGAGAAGCATCGTTGGCGCTGGGTGCACACAAATGGCGGACAACCCTTAGTGTAGTGCTGCCTTCAGCAAAAAGCGGTTTGATAACAGGCACGCTCCTTGCAGTCGCTCGCATTGCAGGCGAAACTGCACCCTTAACCATGACTATTCTCGGCAACAGGTACTTCTTTCAAGGTCTAAACCAGCCCATGGCAGCCTTACCCCTTGAAATTTGGAGAAACTCTTTACAGCCCTCAGCTAGTATGCAAGCGCAAGGTTGGGGTGCCGCCTTGATTTTGATTCTTATCGTGTTAAGTTTGAACATTGCAGTTAGAGTAGCAACCAGAGGTAGATTGAGAAAATGACAATCGAGAATACACCAGAAGAGAAAACCCTTGACAAACAACCAGTCGATGCAGACCTAAAAATGCAAAGCATCAACTTTAGCGCTTGGTTTGGACAAAAACAAGTCCTAAAAGACATAAATTTAAACATAAAAAGCAACGCTGTAACCGCCATAATTGGGCCCTCAGGATGCGGCAAATCCACATTCATCAGAGGTCTCAACCGCATGCATGAACTTGTACCCAACGCCAAAACGGCTGGACAAGTGCTTCTAGATGGCGAAAACATTTACGACAAACAAGTTGACCCAGTACAGATACGACGCAGAGTCGGCATGGTCTTCCAAAAACCCAACCCATTCCCAACAATGTCCATTTACGATAACGTTGCGGCTGGCTTAAAGTTAACTGGCGCAAAAAAAGGCAAAGACCTCGACGAAATAGTCAAAAAAAGCCTAGAGCAAGCTACACTGTGGGACGAAGTGAAAGACGACCTAAAAAAACCTGGCACAAGCATCTCAGGCGGTCAACAGCAACGGCTTTGCATAGCTCGCGCAATTGCTCTGCAGCCTGAGGTCATATTAATGGATGAACCCTGCTCCGCTTTGGACCCTATTGCTACAGCTAAAATTGAGAAGCTAGTGGTAGAACTCAAGCAGGATTACACAGTGGTCATAGTTACTCATAACATGCAGCAAGCCTCACGAGTTTCAGACTACACTGCGTTTCTGTATTTAGGCGAGTTAGTTGAATTTGGAAAAACCAAAGACATTTTTGAATCTCCAAAAAACCCATTAACAGAAAAATACATAACAGGAGAATTCGGATAGGAGAAAAGAGTATGAGCAGAATAATCGACAAAGGCTTAGAAGAACAATCCGTTATGCTTGTAAGAATGGGAGAGTTAACCTACGAAACCTTGGCTCTTTCCATACAAGGCTACCTCACCGGAAAAAGCGTTCAAAAACAAGTCAAAGAACTTTCAGATGAACTCATAGCCATGGCAGATAAAATCGAAGACCAAACCTTCCAGTTAATCGCCCGCTTCCAACCCGTGGCCTCTGACCTGCGAACGATAAAATCCTACATGAAAATAGGCTATGACTTCGCAAGATACGGACGGTACGCTCTTGACATCGCATACATCAACGACCAGTTGAACGGTTTAAGTGAATGTGCGTCGTGGAACAAATATTATATCGAAGACATGAGCAAAAAAGTTCTCTCCATGGTAAAAATCAGTATAGATGCTCTCAGAAAACACAATGTAACGCTCGCTAAAACTGTCTCTGAGACCGAACGAGAAGTAGACAAAATGTACTTTGCATACTTGGACAAGTTACTTAACCAAAAACGTGTTAGTAGTAAATGCGTAATCTCAACTGTGCTGATGACGCGGTACTTAGAACGAATTGCTGATCACGCAACGTACGTTTGCGAATCCATCGTGTACATAGCGACAGGTGAAAAAATCATCTTGAGATAATTTTCTGTCTTGTAAAAGTTATTCGGTTAAGAATATGTTAAAACATTAAAAGCAAAAAACTCAGGCTATTAGGCCAACTCTTCTTTCCTTACGCAATTAAGCTTTTCTTATGCAACTATTCCCGCTTTTTCTTCTCGATTAGAGCTTTGCTACGATTGTATCATGAAAGTGAATGTTTAAACATTCACCCATGAACCTGCCGGCATTGACTCTGGGATAGTGAATTCTAACGTGAGCGGCGCAGTCTTCTCTAACCTGATTTCAATAGTTACCTGTGACCGCACTAGTGCTGCGTTATCTAAGCTTAAAGACACAACGAGAAAACCTTTTTCGCTTGAATCTAAGGCTTGATCGCCGTTGCTATTTTGAATGTAGAGCATAGCGTTGTCTTCTGTCACGCCTGATACCATGTTGTCGAATGTTTCACCGGGTGTTGATGCGCTGCTTCCTTCGTAAACATTTGGCCATGCGTTTGAGCCTATTTTGAGAGTTACTACAGTTGTTTCCTCGTTCATTGAAACATATTTTGTTCCGAAGGTTTTCAACGGAATGAGTATGGCTGTTACGTTTGCGCCGTCTGCGGAAGTCTTTACGAATGTAGTTCCATCAACTGATAATGGTGTGCTAGCTTGCTGTAAACCTTGCTGGATTACAGTCTTCCCCTGTTCCGTTGCAAAAAGTCCTTGGTTAACGACCATGAAGCTGAAAACAGCTGCAATTATAACAAATGCAATGAGAATTATCGCGGCTTCTAAACCAACTATAGCTCGCTTTTGTTTTACAAAGTTGCATAGGTTTTTTTTCCAGTTCATTTTACTTTCCTCTTAATGTTACCTCACTAAAAGGCTGTTTTTATATTAATCATTTATGAACTGGCAATACTGATTTCTGATATTTCAAGATGCTTTGTTTGTTAAAAATGAGAAAGATGCTTGCGTTAATCGCCGCTCCCCCAACGACGAATTATCGCTAGCTTTTTCCTAATACAGCGGGACATAACTGTTTGCTGGCATAGATGCAGGTACAGTAAACACTATTGAAATCGTTGCGCTGTTCTCTATTCTCAACTCAAGAGTTATTGGTGCTCTAGCAGTTGCTTCATCGCCTGAGCCAAGCGCCACTAAGAGGTAACCCTCCTCACCTGAGTTTAATGCTTCATCTCCGTTGCTGTTCGAAACCGCAAAGACCACTCCTGTTGTCAAACCCTTTGCGTGTCCAGCACTGTAAGTTTCATTTACGTAGATGTTGCATGGTTGTCCACTTGTTGTTTGCAGTGCTAATTGGAAGCCCGCGAATTCATCGAATTGTTTGCCTGTCGGATCATAAACTATGCTTGTCGCGTTGTAGCTTGTTCCGTCGCTTTCACCTACATGCAGTGTACCTAGATATGCGTTTGCCCATGCTTTCTCGCCTACCGTTAATATTATGCTTGTTTGGTTTCTTCCCATGTTGATGAAGTTTGATCCGAATGCTTTTATGGGAATTATCGCGTAGTTAACGGCTGTTCCAGCGGGATTGGTTCGGACAAGAATTGTTCCATCAACAATTAACGGTGTGCTAGCTTGCTGTAGACCCTGCTGCATTACTGTCTTGCCTCGGTCGGTGGCGTACAAGCCTTGGTTAACGACCATGAAGCTGAAGGCAGCTGCAATTATGACAAAGGCTATCAGTATTATGGCTGTTTCTAAGCCTACAATGCCTCGTTTATGTTGGACAAAATTGATGATTTGTGCTCGTACAGAATTGCGGATTTTTTGGTTGCATGAAGGACAACTTACCATCTGAAGTTTTGATCTAGTGTGCCACTCGTAATTGCATTTTGTGCATTTTATGTTTGGTTTTTCTTTGTTCAATTTCCACCACTTCTACTTATACTACTACTTACACTACTTATTATTAGTATGTATTAAGAGTTAATATTTAATAAACGTTGCGGTTTTTGAAGCATACAACAGCAAAGTTTACCATAAAAGCATGGTAATTTTATGCCGCAACCTTATTTTTAGCATATTTTTTGAGAAAAATCTAATTAGGCTGTATTACTCGAAAAATCTTAACTTATATTATTGCCGTTGGTAACCCTAAACTTGGCATCGAATTTAAAGCGCCTTGTATTAGCGTATGCGATGCTATTGATGCTATGCCGCTTATAGTAAGCAAGATTCCAAGATTCAAGAAGAAAGTCCCCCAGTATCCGCCTGAAACGGCTTTAACGGTTAAAGCGTTCATTATGGCCATTATGAAGATTACGACTGTGTTGCTGATTTGTATTAATGTTATCGGCAGGACGTTGAAGCCAAAATATGACAGTCCTGTTAAGTATTGAGACATAAAAATTGCCAAAACTTCCAAAACTGTAAGAAGAACAACAATTAAAGGTTGAGTAACCAAAACTACCATCTGAAAACTGTTGGCAACCACATCACGCATTTTTCTGAGTTCAAGAAATTTTACCACCCTGTTTCCTAATGCGTTACCTAATACTAAGGGGTCAGCTCCCCTTCCTAAAGAATCAAGCAGTATTTTATTGCTCATGTGAACATGGTATGATGCGGCCTCTTCAGAAAGTGTTTCTAACGCTTGCCTGTGGTTAATTTCCAATTTTACTCTTGATAAAGCTGAGTTGACAAGGTTGCGTAGGGGACCAAGTTCCATATGGAGAATAAAGGAAAGGGACGTTTTCAAATCAGACGTGGAAGCCATGTTCTCGCCCAGAGCCTTCAGGAAACTGGGGTAGTTCTTGTCAATTTTGGCAACTTCTCTCTCTAACATGTAGCCGAAAATGCCTGGAACAATAGCTCCCAAACCAAAAATAATAAACGCATACGGCGCGCCGAGTCGGATGTAGGAAAAAACGGCTAGTACAGCAGATGCAGGAATAATCGTCAGAATGCTTAGCCTCATATACTTGTATATTTTTGGCGGGTACTTGCCAATGTAGACGATTTGTTCGGTGGGCGCTGCAGATTTAAAAAGCCCATACATCATTATTGTTGCCAAAACCGAGATTATGTAACCTAAAATTATTACGCCCGAATCAATCATGAAAACTGACATGATAACAAGTGTCATGATCAAGAAGACAGTTACACTCTGGAAAGTTGTAGATATACCGCCTAAAGTCTCTAATGTTTTAACCGTTCGTGAATAATATCCCGAATACTCTTCCATCAGCATCGAAGATTCGATTTCTAAATATCCTTTAGGTTCAACGCTGGAGAATGTGTTTGTGCAACGGACAAGAATATCTTTTAATGGTGACTTGACAGTTTTGGCGATTTGGGCTGTGGCGTTGGTGATTCCGTAACCGAAATGTTTTGCCAAGTTTTGAATCTTCTTAAAGACAATGGAGTAAAATCCGTATTCTCGGTTTTCAGCAATTATTGTAATTAAATCTGAGGGGGTTGTTTCTCCCAAAGATAAACTGTACATATGAAAGATGGCTGTTGTGAGCGCTTGGTCAATCCTGCTTCTGACGCTTCGTTTTTCCATGTATTTTAACATGCCTAAAACAGCTAATCCCAGTACAAGACTAATCATGGCTTCAATGAGTTCTTTGTTAACCACAAAGTAGAGGAAAAAAAGCATCGAAGGGGTTAGCACCAGAACTAATTTTTTGTGTTGCCTCGTCATCAGTAGGTTTTTTTGTGTTTCATTACTTAGTCGAATAAATTTTTGATTCAAACCCACGGGACTTTCATCTCTTTAACTCGACGGTGGACCTCCCATATGCCTAAAGTTTTGGCAGTTGTCATTGCTTTGGAGACTTCGGTATGGGTTGGGAAATTTTCTGCAAGATAATTGAGTATTTCAGCTCTGACTTTCATTTCCTCGTAAATGTCTCGGATTCTGTCTTCACCCCATCCCCTGAACGCAAGAACTCGGTTTTCTAGATGGAAGCTTGAACCCATGAAGCGAAATTGATCTAAATCTTCATCGTACATAAAAGTAGGCAGATAGTTTAGTCTGCCTTCGTCAGGTTCATAACCGATAACTTCGTTAATTGAGGTGCAACGCCGGATGAATTTGCTTCCTCTTTCTATTCTTGCTTGGAAAATGACTAGGTTTAAGCCGTCGATGTGGCTTTTGGGTACATCAATTGGGTATGAGGTCAGTCTCTGGAACAGTTGCCCAAGGTTACCTGCGTGCATCGTTGATAGAACAGGGTGACCAGTTTCAACGGCTTGGAAGGCTATCTTGCCCTCTTCGCCTCGCAATTCGCCTACGATGATGTAATCTGGTCTTTGTCTTAGGGCTGCTTTTAGGAGGTCAAACATTGTTATTTGAACTCCTGTGTGGAGTCTGGTGATTTCTCTAATCCAGTTTTTGTGATAAACGTTGATTTCTGGTGTTTCTTCTATGCTGATAATTTTTGAGTCGGCACCGATGAATGTTGTCAGGGCGTTGAGCGTTGTTGTTTTGCCTGAGGCTGTTTCTCCGCAGACCAAGGCAGTTATTCCTACTTCAAAGAGCATCCATAAATAAGCAGCCAGTTCAGGTGTGAGTGTATGCCATTTGATTAGTTGTGCAACTGAAATTGGTTCTTTGGGGAACTTTCTTATGGTGAAGTTGCTGCCTCTCAGGCTGATGTCTTCGCCAAAGACTATGTTAAGTCTTGAGCCGTCGTTCAAGTGAATGTCAATTATGGGGTGGGTATAGCTTAGGACTTTCCCGTGTCTTTCAGCTATATTTCTCAGTAGCTCGTTGATGGCTTGTTGTGATACGTCCACGCTTGTTTGAAGGTTACCAAAAGTTCTATGATAAACAAAAACACTGCCTTCGCCAGGAATGCTAATGTCTTCAAGGCCAGGATCTGCTAAAAATCCATCTAAAAAGCCATGCCCTATTTTTTCTCTCAAAAAATGATAAAGCAAAATTTCTTCATCGGTTCCTTTTGGCAATTTAACCATTTTTTTCTTGATTGTTTGTCTAAAAAGAGAGGCTAAAATTATGGCTTTTTGGTCACCATAATCTTTGCCTTCTACGAGTCTTGCGACTGCTGTTTCTATTTCAGCCAATATTTTTCGGTCTGGATTTGGCGGCTCAATGATGTTGTATCTGTTGGCTGATTCGCCCATTGTGATATGAGCGTAAATGCCTAACCCTAATGGATATAATACATTAACTTTTTCTTCGAAGGGTACTTCTTCTATGTTCGTCGTATATTTTGGCTGTTCAGGCAATCCTTTAACGTAGGACGCCAAGTAAGGATGCGTTTCCATAGCGCTTTGCAGAGTTTTACAAACGACTGTGTTGAACAAACCCAAATCTTGTTCTTGTTCATTAAATGTTTCAATACGCGGAGTTCTGAATTTTAGCCTGATGAATTGCCTTAGCTTAGTTAAACTTGCGTAATCGGGCATTTTTTATCGTCTCCTATAATCTCACTCCGCTAAGTGGCATCACCCGTAAGCCTATTTGGGGATTAATTGCAAGGGTTATAGAGCTCTTTCTTTCGCCAGTTACTCCCCATAGCTTTACTGTTTTGAGAAGTTTAACGTCTATACCTGAGATGCAGGCGTTTTCTAGTACAAAGTAAGCGTCAGAGTTTGCTCTGAGTTTCATCACTGATTCTTGAGAAAGAAAATCTGGGTGAATGGTAATTATTACGGTTTTTCCATCAGAAACTAGATTCTTTACCCTTGTAATGAACGTTAAAAATTCATAGAGCGGCGTATCCACTGTTAAAACACTAAGGCTGTCTATAATTACAACATCATATTTTTGTTTCTGTGTCTCAAGAAAGTTTGCCGTTACCATCAAAAAGAAGGAACTCATGGCTTGGCTCCATCTTCCGCCTTCAATATGCAGTGGATAGATTTTGAGATGCCCATAAAGAAAGTAACTGTAAGGGTCAAGCTTAATTGACTCCATCATTGCGAGATATTCTTTTGTCATGGCCTCGCTGGAGACGACGTAAACACGTAATCTGTTTTTGAGCATTGCGTAGACCATTTGCTGGACGAATACGGTTTTCCCTGAGCCGTGGCCGCCTTCAATCAATATCAAGCTGGGGGTGGGTATTCCGCCTCCAAGGTCTCTGTCCAATTCGGGTATACCTAAGCGGACTACGTTTGTGCCATTCATGCAATCACACCTTCCGATGATGCTGTAGTCCCATAGTGGGAAGCAAATGTTACAGAAACTACGTCTTGGCTTGTGATTTCAGGTGCCCCGCTGGGGAGGTTAAGGCTGATGCTTACTTGTTCTCCCGGGTTTATGAAGTTATGAGTTGCTATGTTGAAAGTAGTGGTGGTTCCTGTTACCTTGATTTCAG
This sequence comes from Candidatus Bathyarchaeota archaeon, assembly GCA_026014725.1. NCBI lineage: Archaea > Thermoproteati > Candidatus Bathyarchaeota > Candidatus Bathyarchaeota archaeon. Next base: position 45,799 of record JAOZHV010000001.1, read on the forward strand.
TAATCGTGTAGCTTTCAATGGTGTAAGAGTGCCAATCTGAGCTACTTCCGTAAGATAAGATTATGGTGTTCCAGTTGTATCCGTTGGAGTTCTGGAGGAAGATTGTTTTTGAGCCTATGTTTTTGATGGTGATGTCGCTTGTTGTGGCGGTTACTGAATCAACGGTTAGTTGCATCTGCGTGCTGATTTTGTCTTTTTGGTTGCTTATGTATTCGTTTGCTACGTAGGAGACTTCTTGAACGCTTGTAAAGAACGCTGTGCAGACCGTGGAGAAAATAGCTATAAAGCCTATAAGCACAATAAACGATGCTAACCCAATGGAAAATCCCATATAATCACCTACGTTGTTGGCGCTGAAAAGAGGTAGTCACTTCCGATTCCTTTTGAAGGAACAATTTTAGCTTCTAATACTGTCCCGTCGATACTGCCTGTTGGATAAGCATATATTGTTGCGGTTTCACGGGGCTCCCATACGCCGTTGCCATTTGCGTCAGTTAAACTGAACTTTCCGCTTCCGGCACCAGCAGTCACATCATAAGTATAAAGTTGTGCTGCGCCATAATTGCCCACGTAAATATCTAGATATGTAAAATCGTTAATGGGCAGTTTGCCCGTGTTTTTCGCGTATATCGCGTAAACAGGGGAGCCTGTTGTGTTTGCTGTGGCATAAACTATGTCTAATTGAGTATCGATTATGCTTTTCGCGTCTTTGACACCTTGTGTGAATTCGCTTTGGACAATATTACCAGTGTAGAGGGCGCAAGCAACAAAGGAGCTGGCTACGATTACTGACGCTATAACAATGATTATATGCGTAATTGTAACCGAAAAACCCATTATTTAATGCCTTCTGCTCTTCTTCTTTTTGGGTCTCAGTTTTTGATCGATTAAACTCTTCTTCTTTTTAGACCTTCGCTTGGTTAAATCGCTCTTCTTTTTAGGTCTCAATTGTTGTTGGATAGTTATCTCGTTTTTTTCTTTAGCTCTCAAATGTTGATCGGTTAAATCGAAGAGCTTCGCCATGTCCTCTGAGTCTAAATTGGTTTTAGAAATTGACGCTGCCTTGTACATGAATAACAGCAAATGGCTTTTGTTGTAGCCTATTGACCTGATTTTTTCGGCTGTGACCGCCAAAGAGCAAATAAACTCGCTGGCTTGCTTTGGCAAATAGTTTGTCATTTCGCATAAGTTGGCAAGTTGGTGTATGTTCTCTGCGGTTAGTCCTGTGTCTAAAAGTTCCCAGATCCAGTCTATGTATGCTGATGGCTTGATTGGTTTCGATGGAGCGATTGCTTGTGGTGTTATTGCAGGTTTTTCTTTAGTCGGGGCTTCTGTTTGGGGGGCAGGTTCAGATTTTTTCGGTGAAATCTCTGTAAGCTCTTTTTCGCTTATGGTATTTTCTTCGGGTTTTCCCAATACTATCGATTTTACACCTGGAGGCAATCTGGCTGCGTTTAGCTTCTCTAGCTCTTTATCGTTTGTGACTGTTCTTAAAACGTTGAATGGATTTTCCATCTCACTTACTGTTGACCGAAGGTCTGCAATCGATTTCTTTAGGTCACCTACAGCAGTATGTACGTCGTTTGATAGCGCGTCAACATCAGACCTGAGTTCGCTTAATTCGGTCTTTTCAGTAGCGTTTATTAAAAAACCAACTTTTTCCTTACCGATTTCGCGGTTTACGTATCCGTCTGAGCTGCTGCTGTCGTTAGACAAACCTAGTTTTCTCCTAGTATAGCTGTTTTTATTCATTTGTCGTCTTGAGAACAATATCTAATTTATGAATTTCAAATCAATATAGGAAATAATGGATTGGTTGCGCAATGTATTTGCTCCTATTTTTTATGTTAGCCTCTTTGTGTAGCTTTTAGTTGCTGATCCTTTGGTTCTCCTTGAAAGTCATCATAATAAAACAGGTAAAGATATATCCTAAGGGCAGACTCTATCCGCGAGCTTTAAATGTGTGAGCCCCGAACATATTGCGTAAATGTAGTAAAAGGGCGATATTTTTGGCTGTTTACTTATCCAGCATCGTTGGAAGCGCAAGCATAGGCGTGTACTCGCTTGCAACAGAAGACATAGTGATAATTCCAGTTATAGTGCCGCAGAAAAAGGCACAAGAGTTCGCTGACTGGTTAAAGGTTAAACTTGCTTACACATCCATCAGCGGCTCGGTTCTTGCAGGTGTGTTAGCATGTGCAAACTCGAACGGGATTTTGCTTCCTAATTCTGTTCGGGATGAAGAATTAAAGCGCCTTAAGGAAGTTTTTGAGGGCAATGTCACGGTCATGGAGACGAAGAAAACTGCTTATGGCAACCTTGTTTTAGCCAACGATAAAGGCGCAGTGGTTGATCCACGCTTAAAACCTGCCGATATTAAACAGGTTTCTGATACGTTGGGCGTGGAAGTTGTGCCAACGGAAATCGCGGCGTTACCATACGTTGGCTCTTTAGCTGTGGCGACCAACAAGGGCGTGTTGGCTCATCCGTTGCTAAGGGAAGAAGAGAAAAAAATCCTTGAGAGTGTTTTTAAGGTTCCTGTGGATGTGGGCACAATAAACTGTGGCATCCCCTATGTTGGCACTGGTTTAATCGCTAACAGTCATGCGGCAGTGGCTGGTTCTATGACAACTGGACCCGAGATGTTTATTATTGGGAATGCATTGGATGTTGTGCAGGAAGAGAAATTACCATGAAAGCTTTCAAAGTAACTGGCGAAATCAACAAGCCAAAACTGAACACTCCGTTCGTTAAAGAAGTAATTGCTGAAAAAAGTGAGAATGCTGTGGAGCAAGTTTACGCCGAAATTGGCAGCAAGCACCGAGTAAAACGCTTCCACATTAAGGTCTCCAAAGTTGAAGAAATTCCAGTTGAAGAAATTGAGAATCCAGTGCTAAAGAAACTGGTTAGTGGGGAATAGGCACTTGGCAAAAAGAGCCCAAGCTGAAGAGGATCTTCGCAAACTCAGCGTTGAAATGCGCTATCTTGAGCAAACCGCAGAGACGCTTCAGCAACGCATCAGCATGGTAAACGCCGCAATCACCGATTTGACATATGCAAACATGACCTTAGACGGCATTGAACAAGAGAATGATAACGCTGAGATGCTTGTTCCAATCGGCGGGAGCTCTTATGTAAAAGTCAAGCTTGCAGACAAAAACACGGTGGTCGTTGGCATAGGTGCGGGTGTAAGCATCGAGAAAACTCTTCCAGAAGCCAAAGCAACCCTGAAAGAACGTTTAGATGAATTGGAGAAGACCATGAATGCGGCTCAGCAGCAGTTCGCTCAGGTGGCTGAACGCATCAACGCGGGCAGAGCTAGGCTTGAAACTTTGCTTTCTAGCGTAAGAGAAGGGAAACAGTAGCGCGATGTTTGAGAAGCTCAAGTCAGGGTTTAAAGGGTTAGTTACTAAGGTAACTACGACTGAGCTTAAAGCTGAAAGCCTAAGACCTATTTTGTCAGATTTTAAGATGAGTTTGGTTGAGAATGATGTGGCTTTTCCTGTTGCAGACAAAATCTGCGATGAACTGGAGAAACGGTTGGTGGGCGTTCAGGTTAAGCGTCTGGAAGATAGGAAAAAAATTGTAGATGAAAACCTCAGACAAGTGCTTCTTGAAGTTATGCTTACTAATGTGAAGATTGATTTGCTTAAAGTGGCGGAGCAGAAACGCAAGAAAGCTGAACCGCTGGTTTTAATGTTTGTTGGCATCAACGGTACAGGAAAAACTACGACTATTGCTAAGGTTGCACAGTTTTTCCGTGATAAAAGCTACTCAGTGGTTCTCGCTGCCGCTGACACGTACCGTGCTGGCTCCATTGAGCAGTTGGAAGAGCATGGCAAGCGTTTAGGCATGCGTGTGATTAAGAGCATATATGGCGGTGACCCTGCCGCGGTCGCTTATGACGCGGTTAATCATGCTAAGGCTCATGGGATTAACGTGGTTTTGATCGATACTGCTGGACGGATGCAGACAAATCAGAACTTGATGAACGAGTTGATTAAGGTTAGGCGTGTGGTTGGTCCTGACTTAACGATTTTTACGGTAGATTCATTGATTGGTAATGATGCAGTTACACAGGCTGAAGAGTTCAACAAAGCGGTGGGCATCGATGCCACAATATTGACAAAGGTGGATGCTGACGTTAAAGGTGGCTCAGCGCTTAGCGTGACTTACGTGACTCAAAAGCCGATTTTGTTCATCGGGGTGGGGCAAACGTACAAGGATTTGGAATTGTTTAATCCTGAAAAATTCGTGAATATGGTGCTTCGGTAGACCTTGTCTTTTGTTGGAGGAGGAATCAGGTGATAATTAGGCAAGAGAAGCCATCAGAATATTCTGCCATATATGACTTCGTTAAAGTTGCCTTTAAAACGGCTAAAGTTGCCGATGGTAACGAGCAGGATTACGTGGACAAATTGCGTGCCAGCGGTAATTATGTTCCTGAACTTGCGTTAGTGGCAGAAGAAGACGGCAAAATCGTTGGGCACATAATGCTGACAAAAACCTACGTTGAAAAGGGCAACTCAAGGTTTGAAGCGCTTCTGTTGGCGCCTCTTTCTGTCGCATTAGAATATCGCGGACGCGGTATTGGTTCAAAACTAGTTCTCTACAGCTTTGACTTGGCAAAAAAGTTAGGTTACATGGCTGTTTTTGTCGTGGGTGACCCTGCATACTATGGCAGGTTTGGTTTTAAGTCGTCTGCCCCCTTTGGAATCAAACATGCCCAACCGATGGCGATTCCTGACGAGAACCTCATGGTTTACGAGTTATCCGCTGGTGCATTGGCAGGCGTTACTGGAACCGTAAATTTCCCAACTTGATGCCGCTTAAGGTTCTTCTAGGCTGTCGAGTTGGAAGCGGATTTTGCTTGGGTAGAGCCAGTATGCTTTTATGAAGTTCTCTATGCTTTGGTCGATGTCGAGGGCTTGAAAGAAATTGATGTAATCGGCGTCTATGTCGTTTAGATTTTTTGACGTGTAGACTTTCAGGTTAGCCAAGTACTCCTTGTTGGTTTCTACGTTTTGCATCTGTATGGTCTGGGGTACTTCGATAGCAATTGTTAGGTTGGTTAAAATGTCTAAGGCTGCAATTTTGCGTACTTTATCATTTTTTGTTTTAACTACAACGAGGCGTTTGTCAAAAACTCTAAAATTCCAGTTGCTGGCAACATCTAAAGAAGCTGACATAAGCGTCACACAAACAAACCATTCCAACCTTAAAAACATCAACCTACTTTTATGTTACTTTTCAGTGTATCGTCTATTCATTTTCAAAGTTTGTTGCTTTCTGGTAGACCCTATCCCCCTATTTAAAGGCGGATTTTTCAGGGGGTTTCAATATTTTTCGGAGTGTTTCTGCACCAAGTAGAATAGACTCAAGGTTTTTGCGGTTGCACTTGTTGCTACTTAACGCGTGACGCGCAGGGCATACAGAAAAATGCTGTCTATTGCTTTTTGCGCCCTAAAAAACGCTGGGTTTTTTCGGAAAGGTTGAACAATGATGGCTTATGTCAAATAAGGCTTTAAGGGAGAGGGGCAAAGGTTTGAGCAAACGCGTTGTCCTAATTATAGTGTTACTCTTGGTGGGCGCAGTTCTTTTAATCAACAGCTTAAACATTGGCTTCGACATTGGGTCAGTGTGGTTTGGAGAACAAGCCACTTCGCAGTGGCGCATGAACAACTACATTTTCTTAGAAGCACAGTACGCTTACGGATTCTTTGGACTAGCAACTCTGGCAATCGGAGGATTAGCAACAGGCATAGCGTTACCAGCGTTCTTTTTCTTCGCAAAATCTAGAAAAGTCAGGATTGCATCGGCTGGCTTCTTCTTTGGCGCAATAATTCTTACAGGTTTAGGGTTTAATACACTTGATTTCATGCTGGGCTGCTTTTACTGGACTAACATGACGTATCCACCGCCAGTACACGTAGCCGTTTTGGGCTATGTTGATGTGTGGAACTTTTACTTTTACCTGTTTGTTGTGCCGCTGTGGTTGGGGGGATTCTTAATGGGGCTGGCAATGTCCTTCGGCGCAATGGTTCATCCACAAAAGGCATTAACCGCCAATTACGCTTTGAGCAAACAATTAAAGTTGCCGGGTTTGATTATGCAGGAAACTGGACAGCCGCAAGAGTACTTTGCTGAATCCAGAGTATTCACAAGAAAACGCAAAATAACCAAGAGTAAATAGGCAACAGGATTTTTCTTAATATATGCATCATAAAACTTTTCTAAAATTACGCATATTTTTTATAGCTCGTCAGAAATCGAACTGCTCTTTTCAGCCTTTCGCTTGGTTGCTTCCGCCATAAAAGCAGACCTCGGTCCCTTTATCTTGCTTATACTCTCTTCTAGAGTGCTTAATGCATTTAAGATTAATCGAAAAAGAAAACACTATTAAGAAAAGAGGTGAAGAATAGCTTTTTTAGACCATGCGTTTTACAAGGTCGTTTATTGCTTCGCCACGGTAGCCTGCTTCGCCGCCTGCACGGAAGCCCTTCTTGGTCTTGCCCTTGTAGCCCTTGCGTGGCGGATGCAACCTGAAACGTGTTTGTACATCTGGTAGTTTTTTGAATTCTACTTTGCAGTTTACTATGGCTTCTGCGAGGTCATCGAAGGATTTGTAGCCTACTTTCTGCAGGTATTCTTCGGTTAGTTTTTTGTCGCCTGCTAAACGTGCGCGTTTCTGAAGCATCAGCGCTATGGTTTCTTTTGTGGGTTCGCCCCATGTGACGTAACTGTGGACGCGTTGTAGCATGCCCTTGTAGGCTGGGCGGCTGTCAATGATTACTGCATGGTTAGTGTGGGTTAAGTTGAGCAGCTCAAGGGTTTCTCGGGCTTCACGCTGAGCCTCAACGGTGCCTCGAATCTTGACCGCTACTAAGCATTTGCATTGTTCAGTTTTTGGCGCCATTCTATTTCACCCAATCCGTCTGAGTAATCAAATTGTAAGTCTTGCGTAAACCGTCAAATATTGCACATGCGTAAGAGGGCACGGTTCTTGTTGAGCCGTAGCTTCTCATCCACAGGTCTTTGACGCCTGCTAAGCCCAAAATGACCTTGGCAACCTCGCTGGAAACCAAGCCTAAGCCTCTTGGACCTGGAACGATTACTACTCGGACGCCGCCGCACTTGCCTTCCACTTGGAAAGGAACAGAATGTGGTTTACCGCAACCGCATTCCCAACTGCCGCATCCACGTTTTACTGGTGTGATGTTTAAGCGGGCGTTCGCTGCGGCTTTTTCAATGGCATTGCGTACTTGGCTGGCTTTCCCCTGCCCTAACCCGATGTAACCGTCTCTGTTTCCGACGGCGACAATGGCTTTGAAGCGGGATTTTTCTCCAGCGTCAGTTTGCTTTTGAACTAGGTTAACGTTTATGACTTCTTCTTGAAGGTCAGGGATTAATGCATCAACGATTTGTGGCTCGCTGATTTTTATGCCACTTAGGATTACGTCTTCGATTGTTGTTAGTTTGCCTTCTTGTATCATTTTACCCAAACGGGTTTTAGGAACCCATTGTTCTAGGTTAGTTTCTCGTTGTTCTCTTTCTCTTCGACTCATTCTTTCTTTACACCCTTCTTAGTTGCCTTTTCTTTTGGTGCTTTCTCTTTCGGTGCAGCTTTTGCCTTGGTGGTTTTTTCTTTAGCAGGCTTTTCTTTGGGAGCCTTTTCCTTTGCGGCTTTCGCCTTTGGTGCTACCTCAGCTTTTTCTTCAGCTTTCGGTGCTTTGGCTGCTTTTGGTTCAGCTTTGGGTTCAGCTTTCATTTCAGGTTTCGGTTCTGCTTTTGGCGCAGGTTTTGGTGCAATCTCAGCAGGCGCCTTAGCAACACCTTTGAATGCACTCAAAATGTCAGCTTTAACCTTGGTGAAGTGTTCTGGGATTTTTTCTGGCGCTACACTTTGTGCTACGTAGTTTGAGAATTTTTTAGAATACTCTTCTGAACCTGAGCCTAAACTTTTTGCGTACTTGGCGATGTGGTCGCCTTTGATGCGTTCCTTAACGAGTTTTTCTTCATTGTGGGGAACATTTACACCTGCATCTAAAACGCCGCTCAACACGGCGAAAACCTTCGAGCCTTTGGTGGGCACAACTAATCCTATGTCTAGGATGGCTTCTTCCACGCCTGCGGCTTTAGCTTTCAAACCGCACAGCAAGCCTGTAAGGTAAGCTGCTGGAGTGTTGCCTGTCGGGGCTTTCCAACCGTAAGTTTTAATGAGTTCTCGGCTGTTTGCCGCTGCTAAAACTTGGTCGCCGTTTCGTTTTGCGATTATAATTTGTGCTGTCACGTTTTTTAGTGATGTTCGAGCAACAAGCCGTGGCTTTCCAGAAATAACCATAGCCTTTCGTGCTTGGTAATCAGTCTTTCCTTCGCGCCTGCGTCTTAATTGTACACGGTAACTGCTACCTTTTGCCATCTTAACGTTTCCTCCATAAATCGTTCGCCTTTAAATTACGCTCTAAGTCAGCAATAGATTCGAATCTGCCACTGCCCGCCATGCGGTAATATTGCGTGTAAGTATCTTCAGTGATGATTCTGCTTGCTTTAAGCTCGCGCAACTTGCGCCTAAGAGAGCGAATCTTTTTCATCCAAGCTTCTTTCTTAGTAACAGTTGCGTAGCCTGCACCAGTGTAACTTCCAGGTCCACCGCGTCTGCCCTTACGCTTCTTTCCTTGAATAACTTTTGCTCTGGAACGGCTTACGCCTTTCTCTGGCAGTGAAATGATGATTTTTTCATGGATTAGTTTTCTTACTTCTTCGCGTGTAATTGCGCCTTCGACATCATCCATGCGGTCAGGATTAATCCAGACGCGGTTTTGTCCTATCTTTAGGATTTGAGCGGCTAAACGTCTTTGGTTGCTTAGGTTGGTCATTGTTCTTTCTTCTCCTTTTTCTTTGGTTTAGGTTTGCTTTTCTTAGGCTTCTCTTTCTTCTCTTTCTTTGGCTTTGGCTCTTCCGCTTCCTTTTCCTCTTCTGCTTCGGCTTCTTCAGATTCTTGCTCTTCTTCCGCTTCTTCTACCTCGGCTTCTTCACCCTCAGCTTCAGCCGCTTCCTCTTCAGTCGCCTCAGTCTCTTCAGTTTCAGGTGAAACTTTAATGTTTAAGATTTTAATCTCAAGTTTTTTGGCTTCAGCTATAATGAGGGCTCGTTTGCGTTTGCCGACAGTGTGCGCAATGCGTACAGCCTGAGTTGCAGGGTCAACCGCCGATAATTCCTGCAAGTTATGAACTAGAACTTCACGGTAACCAGAAGGATGTAAACCACGGGCGATTTTTGGTCCCTTGTAACCTGTGCTTGGTGCTGGGGGCCAGCCTTTAATTTTTCGACGTATCTTATTGTCTAAGCCGCGTTGTTTACGCCAGCTTGGGCTGAAGCGTGAGTACCGCCAGCTTTCAGATCTTAGGAATTTTGGTTTCTTGTTTTTAGCGCGTGCTCTTGCTTGGAGTGCTTTGCGTGAAGGGGATTGTTTTTTCTCGGTCATTATGCCATACCCTCGTTTCGTTCATACGTATATATGCCGTCAAGGAAAACACGTGGGTCTTTTCGTCTAACTTTGGTGGATTGCTCGATGTTGGCGGCGCTTTGGCTGACATCTTCTAGATTTATGCCTTCAATGATTATATCTTCGGATTCAATTTTGACTTTTACATCGCCAATAAGTTTGACTTTGCGTGCTCGTCTCTCGCCCGTAAAGTTTTCAATTATGACATTTTTGTTTTGATATTTCACGGTAATTGGAAAGTGTGAGAAGACGATTTTCATCTTGTAAGAGTAGCCTTTTGTTACGCCTGTTATCATGTTTTTGATGTGTGATTCAATTGTTCCCACAAGCGCTGCTTCTTTCTTGCGCGGCCACTTTGCCCAGACACGGATGTTTTTGCCTTCACTATCGATTGAGACTGGTGCATGAGAGAAGTCGCGTGTTAAGGAACCTTTTGCGCCTTTAACGATTACTTTTTTGCCTTCTAGGCTAACGTTAACGTCATCAGGGACTTCGATTGTTCGGGAAATTTCTGGGAGCCGCATAGACTACACCTCAATACACGAAGGCTAACAGCCTTCCTCCAAGATTTTTTTCTTCAGCATCTTTGTGAGCGATAACGCCTTTGGATGTTGAAACAACCATGATGCCCACGTCTCTGGAGGGCAAGAAGCGTTTTTCCCATTCCTCATAGTCGGCTGCTTTTACAGCGAAGCGTGGTTTAACTGGGCCACACTTGTTTATTCTGCCTAAGAGTTGAACTTTGAATTTCCCTGAGCGCCCATCGTCTATGAATTCGAATTCGCCGATGTAGCCGTTTAGTTGCATGATGCGCAGGACGCGCCCTAAAAGTTTAGAGGCAGGACTAATTACGCATTCACGCTTGTTGCGTGTTTCGTTGTTTATGATGGCGATGAGACCATTTGTTAAAGTGTCCATTGTTTTGCCTTGCTCCTACTCATATTTTTTGAATCCTAATTTAGGTGCGGCTTCTCTAAAACAGTGCCTACATAAATATAAATTGTAACGTCGAATAACTGGTCCATACGAGCCGCATCTTACGCATGGTCTTGAACCTTTGCCGTATTTTCGTTCTTTCTTAACTTGCTGTTTTCCCATACATTCACACTCTAGACGATTTCTACTCCTAAAGTTTGTTTTACAAAGGCGATTGATTCTTCAGGCGTTAACAAATGCTTCTTGCCAACTGACCTGGCTTGCCGCTTTCTGAGCTTTATTCTGTGACCTGGACGGCTTACAGCTACACTGATGTCCATGCCGAAGATGCCGATTTCAGGGTCGTAGCGGACGCCTGGAATTTCAATGTGTTCTTTGAGACCGAAAGAGAAATTACCACGTACATCGAAAGCTCGCCTTGAAACCTTGTTATCAACCACTGGCAACACTTTCTTTAAGAAGTCTATTGCTGGCTGCTTTCGCAAGGTCACAACCACAGCGATGGATTCGCCTTCGCGTATGCCGAAGTCTCGGATGGTTTTTTTAGCTTTCTTTTTGACGGGTGTTTGACCTGTGATTTCTTGGAGAACTTTGTTGGCTTTTTCGAGCGGTTCGCCTGATTTGCCAACGTTAAGGTTAACCACGACTTTTTCGATGCGTGGCTTGAGCATGGGGTGCTCTTCCCAAGTTTTAAGGTAAGCTTCTTCCTCAGACACTTGGGGATGCCTCCTGTAATGTTATGAGCGGTTGGGCTTCACCTACGCAAAAGACGTAGTCGAGGATTGTTTGGTATCTTGCGCCTTGTTGGTCTTCGATTACGACGAGAGCTTGGCGGCGTTTTTTAGCTTCGACTTTTTCTATTTCCACGATTTTGCCTTGTTTGCCGATGTTTTTTCCGCCTGTAATTACTGCAAAGTTTCCCTCTTTGGTTTTGAGGGTTTGCACTACTTCTTTTTGTGGAACAGTTATCCTTAGTGTGTCGAATGTTTCGTATTGAACTTCTTGAGGATTTTTTGGGTCTGCAACTTTGACGAGCAGGTTGGTGCCGTCATGGAGTGCTATTTGGACGCCGCTTTTGACGGTGTGTTTGTCTTCTACTCTGACAAGCTTGGTTTGGGCTTCTTCTTTGCTGATCGGAACCAGCGTTAAGCCTTTGTGCGAGGACATGACGCGGTAGTATTTGTCCATGTCTGACAGTGAGATAACATCCATTAAACCTACAGGGAAGTCATTGCTTTTTCGGATTTTACCGTCAACTTGAACTTTGCCTTGGTCTAGGATTGTTTTTGCTTCTTTTCTTGTTTGTGCTACGCCTAAAACGTCTCGTAGAACAAGCGTTAATGGTAAGCACTCATTGAGCGAGTGTGAACCAGATGATGGCCTCACTATCCATGGTAATTCTTTTCTGTGAATGGGCCAGAATTTTGGCGCTGGCTTACGTTTGAGCCTTGATGGTTTTCCTCTTTTTCCCAAATTTATTGTCCTCCCTTAGGAGTTGTTTTTTTAGCTCGCGGTTTAGGCGCGGCTTCTGCTGACTCGTTCTTTTTGGCTTCGGGCGCTTTCTTTGCTGTTGCTTTAGGTTTTGCTACTTTTTTGGCTGGCGCCTCTTCTTGTGCTGGTGCTTCTTTTTTAGCAGTTGGTTTTTTTGCGGCAGGTTTCTTTTCGGCGGCTTCCTTTGGTTTTGGTGCTTCCTCTTCGATTATTGGTTCTTCCACGATTTCTTCTTCAGCCTTTGGTTTTTCAGCTTTCTTTGCTGGTTTAGCTTTCGGTTTCCCCTTCTTTTCCACGGGCTGTTTTCTTGTCAGAACGTCTTTTCGCCATTTGTCGTCGAGGTTTAGGTTTCTGATTTGTACTTTGGATGGGTGAATTGGTAAGAAGATGTTTGTTCCGTCTACTTTTTCGCGGGTTAAGCCTTCAAGGTATATACGGTATGCTTTGAGGTCTACGCGTGAGACTTTGCCTTCAAAGCCTTTGTTGTCTCCGCGAAGGATACGTACGGTGTCTCCTTTTCTTACTGGAAGAGTTTTAGCGCCTCTTTGGGCGGCCAGTTCGTTTGATAGGGGTGCCGCCATTAGTTTGTGACGTATGTGAGCTGGCGCGTTGAAGAGTTTTTTGCGCTGTTTGCGGGGGTTTTTTACGCTTTTTGTGTCTTGCATTAATTTTACACCTATACTATTATGCTTGAGGCGCTTGCTATTCTCGGCCATCTTTCAGCTGCCTCTCTTGCTACTGGCCCGCGGATTTCTGAGCCTTTCATTTCGCCTTCAGGGGTTATGATGACTGCGGCGTTGTCTTCGAATTGTACCCAGACGCCATCTACACGTCTGAAGGGACGTTTTTGGCGGACTATAACGGCTTGGAAAATCTTTTTGCGCATGTCAGGTGAGCCTTGGCGGACTGAGACAGTGACTTTGTCACCTACTGTGGCAGAGGGATAGCGTCTTAGTCTGCCTTTGTAACCGAGGGCTTGAACTAGTCGTAGGACTCGTGCGCCTGTGTTGTCGGTGCACTTCATTTCTGAGCCTGCCTGTAGCCCGCGGCTGATTTTTTGTCCGTGAGAGAGCATGCCTTTTGCTGTGAGGGCTCTCTGTTTTGCTTTCGCCGCCATTCTACTTTTCCTCTCCTAATTTTTCTACTACAACAAAGGATACTGTTTTGCTGAGCGGTCGGCATTCCGCAATTTTCACGCGGTCGCCTTCTTTTACGTCAAGGCACGGTGGATTATGCGATGGGATGTGCCCATGTCTGCGTTCGTATCGAACGAATTTTGGTGAGAATTGCATGTATTCTCTGTCAACGATTACTGTTTTGTCCATTTTTGCTGTGTGAACGATGCCTTCCAGTACTCGTCCTCGGATGGCGAGAGTGCCGTGGAAGGGACAGTTTCGGTCGTCACATTTTTTTCTTGGCTTTTTGAATGACATTGACATTTTTTACCATAACCTCTTTACGGTTTTTTTGAGCCTGTCTTCAGGTCTTCCGACTAAAAGTTTACCGTCAATTTCAACGATGGTGCCATCGTCGAATTTGAAGTTGAAAATGGCTGATTCTTTCAGGATGTTTTTCCGTTTGCCTTCACTGCAAAAGGTGAAGGTATTTTTTGTTTCTCTAATTACTGTGCCGCTTATCCCGACATAGTCTTCATGTGAACTTTTGGCAACTTTGCCTTCAGTGCCGATGAACTCGTATCGGATGATGTCAGGGGTTACTTTCATTGAGAAGCTTCCTCTTTAGCAGTTTCTTTTTTGACCTTTTTTGCTGGCTTAGCTTTCGGCTTTTCTTTTTTCTCTGGTTCTTTGGGCGCTTCCCTAAGACCGAGTTTTTGTTCATTTTGCACTGTTAGGATTTGCGCTATTGTTTTTCGCAGCAGTCTGACTCTTGTGGGGTCTTCGACTGCTCCGCCTGCATTAATCATGGTTTTGACGCGCGCAAGTTCCACACGTAATTCGGTGAGTTTTTTTTCTCTGTCCTCAGAGGACATGGCAGCGATTTCTTTGATACGCATGATCGGCATTTACTGTTTTGCCTCCTCTTTGGGTTCTTCTTTGGCAGCTTCTTTTTTGGCTGGTTCGTCTGTGACTTCTGTTGCTTGCACTTGTTGCGCGGGTTCTGCTGGTGCAGTGGGTTCTGCGGGTGTTGCTACTTCTGACGCTGGAGCTGGTGGTTTAGCTTCGACTTGTGGTGGGGCTTCTTCTATGGGTGCTGGAACAATTTCTACTTTGTCGGGGAAGTATGCGTCTGGCGGCATGATTTTTACTCTAACACCGATTATGCCGGGTTTTAGTTGTACGTGAGCTTCAGCTGTTTTCATGGCCCGCAATGCTGGCTCCCCGCATCTTGGGAAGTAGCCTGCGCGGAATTTTTCGAAGCGTGCACGTTCAGTTGTGAGTTTGCCACTAATGACAATTTCTGCGCCAAGTGCACCTGCTTCCATAACTTGGCTTAGCGCCCAAAAACCTGCGCGCCTAAAGTGAACGCCTCTTTCAAGTGCTGAGGCGACACGGTTTGCTACTACGTGAGCGTTAAATTCTGGAACTTCTATTTCTGATACTGAAATTTGAGGATTAGAAACTTTGAAATTTTGTTCTAGAGCCTGGGCGAGTTCCTTGATTGTTTCCCCGCCTCTGCCGATAACCAAACCAGGCCTCATAGCGTAAACAACAACATGTGTGCCGAGGGGGGTTTTGGAGAGGTTTACTCCGCCGTATCCGGCTCTTTCAAGTTTTTTTTCCAAAAATTCGTCAATTTCTGTGCGTTTGATTGATTCTGTTATAAAGCGTTTGACTATACTCATTTACTGTTCTCCTTGAGTGGGTTTCTCGTCTAGGACTATTTCGATGTGTGTTGTGATGTCGTATTTTGGTGAGGCTCTGCCTTGTGCTCTTGGGGTGTAACGTTTGAGTTTTATGCCGGGATATGCTGCTGCATGCATGATGCGGAGGCGGTCTACGTCTAAGCCTTTGTTTTCTGCGTTGGCTTCGGCGGCTTTGATTATGCGTAAAACTTGCTCGGCGGTTTTGATTGGGTACCTGCCTACAAAGCGTTTTTCCATGCCGCCTTTGTGCCCTAGTTTTTTTGTGTATCTTGTGTAGGGGATGGTTTTTTTCTTTGCGATTACGTCTCGGAGGAAGGTTTTTGCGGTTGAGAGCTCCATGCCTTTTACTGCTTTGCAGACTTCTCGTGCTGCTTTGTGGGATACTTTTATTTCTCTGCCACTGGCTTTCGCTGTTTTTTCTGGATTAAGCATTTCCTCGATTATAGAGTATCCCCATTTTGGCATTTTTATATCTCCGATGCGCAATCAAACACGTAAAAGCGATTTATATGGCTTTCCGTATGATAACTAACAATTTAGTCGAAACTGACTAGCAAGCTCCCTTCTGAAGGGATGAATTTCGATTCGTGAGGTGTACAATTCTGGGATTGCATTTATGCTTTTATAGTTTACCCAAAAACACCTATTAAAAACATAATTTAGGGCTTTTTTCGGTTAATTTAGCCTTTTCAAACTCTTTCACTTGTTGCTATAAACCATAGTTTACTATGTGTATCTGGTTCTTCAAACCGAATAAGTGTGAATAGGGTAAAAGGTTACCGTCTTAACGTTTGGAATTTTCGTCGATGTCATCTATGGTTTTTTGCAGGGCTTCTACTGCACGTTTGATTTTTCCTTCTTTGTCTTCTAGACTAATCATTACGCCGCAGCCTTGGCACTGCACTGTGACTTCTTGTTTGGCTTGTAAGAGGGTTATTGTATTTTTGTACTTGCATCGGGGGCAGGGCAAGGGTAACTCTAATGAGTCTATGTTTACCAAGCTTCATTACCGCTTGCCTCTATGCTGTTAAGGCATAAATAATTTATTCCAGAATTCAAAATGCTATGTTGTAAAAACTATAGGGGGAGAGGTGCTATTGGCGTTTTGCCGAGCCATTAGTCGTTCGCTACTTTATGCAGGGGGATGGTGCACTGCAAAGCAAACACGTTCACGCCATAGCACCTCTTTGTGCCTAAGGAAGGGAAATTAGAAGAGCATCTATGTGAGCAGTTTTCTTATAGAGAAGATTTCAGCAGCTTATTGGGTTGAAATGGCAGCAATTGCAGAGAGCGAGAGTTTTAAAGAAAGAGAGAAGAAAAGGAAGAAAGAGAGAGCGCTCGGCTTACTTGAATTTCAACGGACCGAAATGCTTTGAGTTCTTGCGAAGGAAAGCACTTTCAACGCCCGTAACGACAGCCATAACTGAGACTGCACCTTGCAGATCTTGCTCCACTCTGGCGCCCCAAATAATCTTTGTGTTTGGTGGCAATGAGCGTTTCATGATCTCTGCAGCTCGGTTGACTTCTGTCAAGGTTAGATCCTCTCCACCAGAGACGTGAATCAGCAAGCCTTTAGCTTTTGTAACGTCCTCGATATCGAGTAAACGTCCGTTAAGAGCTTTTTCAACTGCTTGTTCTACTCTGGTTTCGCCGGTACCTTCACCGATGCCGATTGAAGCTAAACCTGACGATGTCATGATTGCTTTGAGGTCTGCGTAGTCCAAGTTTATCAAGCTTGCAGTGGTAATGGTTTCAGTTACGCCTTTGATGAATTTGCCCACAGTTGTGTTTGCAACACCTAAAGCTTCACGGAACGGCAAGTTACCTGCAACTTTAACTAGACGGTTGTTGTCAATTACTACAACGGTGTCACAGACTGCTTTCAGCCTGTTGAGGCCTTTCTTTGCAGCTTCCATTCTTGCAGTTTCAACTTCGAACGGAAGAGTGACCACACCAACAATCAAAGGTGCTGTAGGAGAACCTGCGAATTTTTTCCGTAGACAGTCAGCTAAACCGACAATTGATCCAGTTCCTGTACCGCCACCCAGACCAGCTACCATGAATATGATGTTCGATTTAGCTAATTCATGGATAACTTCGTTGGCAGTCTCATAGAGAGCACGCTCACCGACTTCTGGGTAACCTCCACTTCCTAGACCTCTTGTTAGTTTCTCACCGATCAAAATTCTTTTGTCTGCTTTGGTTATGCGCAAGTGTGTAGCATCAGTGTTTACAGCGACAAGTTTACCGCCTGTAATGCCTTTTTCTTTAGCCCATGTAATTACGTTGCAACCTGCACCGCCTAATCCGACAGCGACCACTGATGGCGCTGCCATCCTTGCATATTTCTCGATTTTTTCCTCTTGTGTTTCTACATAAGGAGTCTCAGAGTACTCGTAGGGTTGTTGTTCTTGATCTTTTAGCACTTTTATCCCCCAAATTATATTTATTTAAATCGTAAGAATTACGATACTATATATAAAGATTTTGTAAAAAGCATGTTGAAAAACAAACTGTTAAACACAACTACACTATCACGTTTCGTAATATAGCTTATATACGACTTCGATGAAAAAATGGGAGAAGGAGAAAACACAATGAAAAAGCTAACACTTATGAAACGTTTCATGAGACATTACGTCGGAAAAGGCTGCCGCTTAGTGATCAAAGAGAAAGACGGCGCTTTCAAAGTGCATACTATCGAAATTATGCAAAAAACAGACAACACTTGCCCAGTAAAAGACATACCAATCGGCGACTACTTCATCCACCTAGTCGCCACCAACCAAAAAGGAAACGAAGCCTCTATAGTGTGCAACTGGACAGAAGACCTTCTCAAAAGCCTTATGGAAAGCTACAAACAAGCAAAAGACGCTGATTACTCAGAAATAACAATGTTCAGAAACCCGCTGTCCAACGATGAAAACAGCTGGCTTCTATCTTGGGGTGACAAAATCCCAAACCGAAAAACTGACCCCGTGCGATACATTAGTTAACAATCACTTTCTTCTTTTTGCCTCGCAATAATTTTTAACGAAAAATTCAAGCAGAACATAGAACCGTATACGATTTGTTTATGTTTACCCCTCAAGATTACCTATGCATCGAAAGCAGAAGGCAATCAAGAATTGACAAATAATGAAAAGATTACCATGTTGCATGGCGCTGGCGGCACGGTCATGCATGACCTAGTCAAAAACTATGTTGTAAAGTACTTCGGCGGCATCGGCAACGCTGATGTTCCCTTGGAAGCCATGGATGACGCAGCAGTGGTCGGTGACGTTGTGTTCAAAAGTGATTCGCATGCGGTTAAGCCCATCTTTTTCCCCGGTGGAGACATAGGGCGCATCGCAATATCTGGCACTGTTAATGATATTTCTGCGTTGGGTGCAGAGCCGACGGCTTTAGCTTGTGGGCTTGTTCTCGAGGAGGGGTTGCTGCTTTCAGATTTAGAGCGCATCCTGTCCAGCATGAGGCAGACGTGTCTTGAGGCGGGCGTGGGCATTGTTACTGGCGATACGAAGGTTGTTGAGAAGGGCAGTTTAGGCGGTTGTGTCATGAATGTTTCAGGAATTGGCAGGCGCACACCAGCCTTAGACAGCAACCTCCAAGTTGTAAGGAAATATCGTAATTTCGCGGCGCGCTGGTTATTGGATTCTAACCTTGCCGAGGGCGACAAAATCATCCTGTCAGGCACCATTGGCGACCATGGTTTGGCTGTGCTTTCCGCTCAGCAGGGCTTAACGTTTGGAAGCCAAATCCTCTCCGACGTAAAACCGCTAAACCGCATGGTTCAACGCTTGCTGGGCGAGGTGGGCGGTGTTGTTGCTATCAAAGACCCCACAAGAGGCGGCTTAGCTGATGCACTAAATGAGTGGGCGGAAAAATCCAAAATCGGCATACTCATAAACGAAGACAAAGTTCCTATCCGAAGTGATGTGCAAACTGCTTGCGAGATGCTGGGCTTAGACCCCATGGAAGTTGGAAACGAGGGCAAATACATAATCGGAGTAGTGCCTCAGAAAGCAAAGCAAGCCTTAGAATTCCTAAAACAAACTCCTGAAGGAAAAGACGCGCAAATAATCGGCGAAGCCACAAAAGAATTCAAGGGCGTAGCCATGCAAACGCTCGTGGGTGGCAAACGGATACTGGCAAGACCAGTCGGTGACCCAGTGCCGAGAATTTGCTAAGTTTGAACAGCGGTGCTTTTTGCCCAGACTCGGCAGGTTCCTTCGCTGCTGACCATGCATGGACCAACCGGGTTTGCTGGATTGCAGGTTTTGAGGAACATAGGGCACTGGTTAGGCTTGATTTTTCCAATAATTACAAGGTGGCATTCGCAGCCAAGCAGGATGTCTTTACCTTGCTCTACGTGAACGTCGTGCTTTTTGCGTGCATCATACGCTGAAAGTGCGTCGCGCAGTTGTAGTGCAGAGTCAGGCAGGCGTCCGATTCCTCGCCAGTTGCCAGCGGTAACGGTGAAAGCTTTCTCCATCATTTCCAGAGCCTTCACGTTGCCTTCGGGCTTGACTACACGTTGGTACTCGTTTTCTAAGCGTGCGGTGCCTTCGCTGAGTTGTTTTAGAATCATGTAAATCGACATTAACACGTCAATAGGTTCGAACCCAGCTACAACAGTTGGCATACGATAAACTCTGGGAAACAACTCATAAGGTTTCAAGCCGATGATTGCGCTCACGTGCCCTGGCGCTATGAAGCCATCAATTTCTAAGTCGCCGATGCCCAGCAACAGCTCCATGGCTGGAGGAATCAAACGATGAGACACCAAAAAACTAAAGTTTTCTGGTAAATCTCCGAGCGCTTCAACCGCTGTCGATGGCGCTGTAGTCTCAAAACCGACTGCTGAGAACACAAACTCTTTGTCTGGCTCTTGTTTTGCCATCTTAACAGCATCTGATGTCGCGTAGACGATTCGAACGTCAGCTCCAGCGGCTTTAGCTTGCAAAAGGGACATTTCACTTCCAGGCACCCGCAGCACATCGCCAAAGCAGGTTACTACTATGCCTTTTTGGGCTAACTGCACAGCCTCATCGATTTCTGCCGCGGGAACAATGCAGACGGGGCAGCCTGGTCCAGCGATGACCTCGACGTTTTCTGGCAGAAGGCTGCGTAAGCCAAAGTGTGTTATTGTCCATTCGTGTGTTCCGCAGACATGACAAATTTTTGTTTGCCCTTTTTTAGGTGCGACTTGCTTGATTTTTGAGGCTATGCTCTTTGCGAGTTCGGGGTTTCGAAATCTTAGGTTTTCAGCCATGCCTTTGGCACCAGTTTATTCTTGTCCTGTTTGTAGAATGTCGTTCCATAAGCTTAAGGTTTCTAAGGCTTCCTTTTCTTCAAGAACTTGAATTGCGTAGCCAGCATGAACTAGCACGTACTGGCCTACTTTAACGTCAACCAGCGACACGTTAACTTCCCTTAGAACGCCTTGACCGAAGTCTACGTTGGCTTTTGTTCCTTCGAGGCTTAGAACTTTAGCTGGAATTGCTAAACACATACCTAATCAGATAATAAGACGGCGTTAAACAGCGATAAAAACAGATTGGTCTAAAAACCTGAAAATCCAGCCACAACTGCCTGACCAAACGAGACCCCACCGTCCCCCGCTGGAACTGCTTCGTGGACAAAGAAGCGCAATCCAGCAGCCTCAACGGTTTCTCGCATGAGTTGGGCGAGTATTTGGTTGCAGGCTGCGCCGCCTGAGAAGCCGACCGCTTTTATGTCGTGTTCTTGTGCTTTTTCCACTGCTAAAGTTGCTAGCCCTTTTGCTAGGTAAGCGTGGGCTGAATATGCCAAGTCTGCATTAGAGACTTTGCCCATGCTCTGGTAGACAGTGCCTATAATGGTCGTAGTATCCACTACGTTGCCATGGAAGACTGGTGTAAGTTTTAGGGTGTCTTTGCCAGTTAACGCTAAAGATTCCAGTTTCATAGCTGGTTCCCCCTCGTAAGTTCGTTCAAAACAAACCCCTAAAATAACGGCAATAGCATCCAAGACCCTGCCGCAACTGGTAGTTTCGACTGTGTTTGCGCCTTTTTCTAGTTGGTTCAGGATGAGTTTGGCTTCTAATTCGCCATGAGGCAAACGACCGCTGTTTCGCATCACCCAGTCGTCAACGTTTACTCCTGCGTTTGCAAGCATTCCAGCCGCCAAGCGCACGGGATAACGGCTTGCCAAATCACCGCCAAGCAACGGCTGAGGCTCCAGATGCCCAAGACGCTTAAATTCTGCTGATTCAAGTTTGCAGTGGAGGATTTCGCCGCCCCACGCTTCGCCGTCAGAGCCATAGCCGTAGCCGTCACAAGTAATCGCCACTATTTCCTCTAAACCATGCTCAGCCAGCAACGCCGCCGCATGAGCATGATGATGCTGCACCTGCACCAACGGCAAACCGTCAGCTTCAGCCATTTCTTTAGCTAAGTTGGTCGTAGTAAACTTGGGATGCAAATCACACGCTACTGCCTCGGCTTTGCAGTTGGTTAAACGTTCAAGGTGGCTTGTGGCTTCTTGGAGGAAGCTTCGGGTTTCGATGTTTTCTGTGTCGCCGATGTGTTGGCTAATGAATGCCTTGTCCTCAAAGAGCAGGCAGGAGGTATTGTTTAGTTCACCACCCAAGCCCACGACGCAACGTTTTGATTTGGTTTTGAGTCTGATTGGTGCTGGTGCGTACCCTCGGCTTCGCCTGATGAAAACTTGGCGGTCACCGTGCGTGCGCATGACTGAGTCGTCGCATCGGTGGGCGATTTTGCGGTTGTGAAACAAGAAATAATCCACTGTTTCACCCAGTATTTTGAGTGCTTCTTGGTTGTCTTTTACGATGGGCTGGTTTGGCGGGTTGGCGCTGGTCATCACGAATGATTCGTCAGGCACTTGGTCGAAGAGCATGTAGTGCAAGCCCGTGTAGGGTAGCATGACGCCGACGTTGTGCAGGTGCGGTGCCACGAGCGGTGAGAGGTTGTAGTTTTTGTTTTTGTTTAGCAACACTATTGGGCGCTGCGGGGAAGTTAGGAGTTCTTGCTCTTTCGAAGAAACTTCGGCAAACGTTTGTGCGGCTTGCAGGTTTTTTGCCATGATGGCGAAGGGTTTCTCGCGGCGGTGCTTCGTTTCTCGAAGCCTCGATAATGGCTCTTCCAGCACGGTTGACGATGCAATATGGAAGCCGCCGTAGCCTTTTACTGCCAAAATTTTGCCTTCCGAGAGTAACTTGCCAGCTGTCCGCACTGGGTCGCTGGTTTGCACTGGCTCGCCCTTGTTTGTTGTCAAATACACTTTTGGTCCGCACGTTGGGCACGCT
Source organism: Candidatus Bathyarchaeota archaeon (assembly GCA_026014725.1). Taxonomy (NCBI): domain Archaea; kingdom Thermoproteati; phylum Candidatus Bathyarchaeota; species Candidatus Bathyarchaeota archaeon. Next base: position 67,867 of record JAOZHV010000001.1, read on the forward strand.
ACCGTCTGCGCGTGAAACCGCCGATTCGCTGGAGTGTCAAATTCTTTTTGGCATAAACCGCACAGGGGGAACTCGCGCATGGTGGTGTTTTCGCGGTCGTAGGGCAAGCGTTCGATGATGGTGAAGCGTGGACCACAATCCGTGCAAGTGATAAAAAAATAGTCGTAGCGTGGGTCTTTTGGGTCGCGGAGTTCTTTGAGACACTGATTGCAGATGGCTATGTCTGGCGGTATGATGGAGCCTGAGAGTTCTGCTTCTTTGGAGCTGTGGTGGATGGAAAACTTTGTGTACTCGTTTTTGCCTGAAAGTTCAATTCGCCTGACTTGGTCTATTTGGGCAAGAGGCGGCTTTTGCGCAGTTAAATCACGCATAAAATTCTCGATTTGTTGCGCGTCTCCTTCCAAGAGCACTTCCACTCCAGCGTCGCCTCTGTTGAGCACGTAACCTGCCAAGCCGTTGGCTACTGCGATGCGGTAGATGAAGGGGCGAAAACCTACGCCTTGAACAATGCCTGAAATGCCGAGTTTAACGCGCAAACAGTTGACCTTAGCCTAAATCAGAAACAGGGTTTTCTCTTATACATTTCTAGTAAATGCTTGGAAATCATTAAAATAGCAAAAGCCCCCGTGAGTAAGCAATGAAGCCCCTAACGTTTGCGATAGCATTTATTCTGGCAATTGTCATAGTCATCGTTGGCACGTTTTTTTATCCCAACATTCTGGGGCAAGCGGCAACGCAAGGCAACGATTTTGTTTTCGGCTTCTTTCTGATTCCGTTTTTTGCTCTGCTGTTTTTGGGTTGGCTGGGAGAAAAAATAGTTCTAAAAGTACTCAAGAAAGATTAGTTTTGGTTGCTTTTTATAAGAGGGAGGGGAGGGTTCCCTGAAAGCAACAAAACCTTTCTCTATGGTGCTTAAACAATGAACCAGAGTTAACGCTAGAGAGACTGCGGGTTTGTCAATGCTTCTTTTTTGACGAGGGATTTAGTCAACAAACCCTAAATTTAACCATCGCAGAAATAAGTGTCATGAAATCGGATTTAGCTTCGCTTCACAAGATACTAAAAGACGGAACCCGACAAAAAATTATATCTCTACTCGCTGAAAAAGGAAGCCTAACCTACACTGAGCTAATGGATTCAACAGACATTACCAGCACTGGAACGCTCAACTACCACCTAAAAATCTTAGGCGAACTTTTGGCGAAAAACGACGCTGGACAATACATTCTAACGGAAAAAGGCAAGCTTGCCGCACGACTCCTCGATGAGTTCCCGCCCGATTACTCTCTCGAGGCAAAGAAGATTTGGTCCCGCCGCTTCTTAATTGTAGCAGTCGCCATAAACATAGGCGGATTACTTCTAGTTATAGTCTTAAACATTCTAGGATATCTTGACATTGCTGGCTTATACAGGGGCATATTCGGCTTCATCACGGGCTTAGTGTTCTTCTACGTTTTCTACAGAATGATTCGACCTACAACTAATGCAAAATCCCATCAGAAATCGAATACGCCAGAAACAAACCCTGATAGAACCATCAAAGACATCTTCGTTTCAGGCAGAAGCCTCCAAGAAGTAAACGACCAGATATGTCAGTGGATAAGAGCAGAAGGCATTACCGTTGAGGTGCAACACGAAGACTTCTTTAGAGGCCGACTTGGTATCCCAAGTGGGCTGGGACTTACTGCACCAAAATACTTCGAAATCTCCTGCACAGTGGAACCCAAGGGCGTTAAAGTGCACACTGAAGGCTGGATAAGCGTTTATGACGTAAGAGAGCAAAGCTTCTCAAGCAATCCATGGGTAATGGGCAATATACCCCGACGGAAAGGGCAGAAAGTAATTGAGCACTTATGGGCTATACTAGAAGCTATTTCTGAGAAGTAAGGAGGATTTTTCGCTTATTTGCGGATTTGTCCCTCGCGCTTCATCACCAACGTAGGCTATCGAAAAGCAACTAGAGCCGCGTGTTTCCATGTTAACTTTTAGGCTGTTCTTTTAGTTGTCTTCTTAGGACTTTGCCTGCGCCGCTTATGGGCAGTTCTTTTCTGAATTCTACTTCGCGGATTACCTTATAAGGTGCCACTTTATCGTTGACGAAAGCCATGATTTCTTGCGCCGTAGCAACCGCACCCTCTTTTAGCACCACGAAAGCCTTCGGAATCTCGCCCACCGCAGGCTCTGGCTTGCCCACGACCGCGCAAAGTTTCACTGCGGGGTGCTCGTAGAGAACGTCTTCGATTTCTCTGGGGTAAACGCTATAATCCTTGTATTTTATGAGGTCTTTTTTGCGGTCAGTAATGTAGAAGTAGCCTTCCTCGTCAATGCAGGCAATGTCGCCTGTTAAGAGCCAGCCGTCGCGGAGCACTGTGGCGGTTTCTTTGGGCTTTTGCCAGTAACCCTTCATGACCTGTGGACCTTTAACTGCTAACTCGCCAGTTTCGCCCGCAACAAGGCTTCTCTCGCCTGTTTCTAAATCAACGATTTTAGCTTCCGTATCTGGCAGGGGCAAGCCGATTGAGCCGACTTTCACGGTTTTCATCGACTTGTCCACTGGCGTGCAATGCGTGACGGGCGAGGCTTCGGTTAATCCGTATCCTTCAGCGAGGAATCCGCCTGTAACCTCCATGAACTTCTTTTGCACTTGCGGCGGCAGTGGGGACGCTCCAGAAATGCAGACTCGAATCGAGGTTAAGTCGTATTTGCCCAGTTCTGAGTTGGCTAAAAGGATTGAGTACATAGTTGGCGAGCCGCAATAAACCGTGACCTTGTGCCGTTGTATAGTTTCTAAGACTTTTGCGGGGTCAAATTTCGGCACCAAAACTATCTTTGAGGCTAAACTGATTGGCACGGTCATGCTTGTGGTCATGCCGTAAATGTGAAACAGAGGCAAAGCTGCAAGGAAGGTTTCTTTGGTTTCTGCGCCTTTTATCCAAGCGGCAAACGCCAGAGCGTTCGAGAGCAGGTTTTTGTGGGTTAGCATGGCGCCTTTGGCTGTTCCTGTGGTGCCGCCCGTGTACTGCAACGCTGCCAAATCCTCGTTTGGGTCTATTCTAATGTTCGGTTGGTCGTAGGAAGCTGATTCCAACAAATCTTGGAAGGACAGCATGTTTGGGTTGCTCTCAGAGTCGAAATCTTCCAATCTTGTTGTTATTACGTGTTTTAGCTGGGTTTTTTGCCGAACTTTCTCCACCACTGGGTAGAGCGTGTCAAGTGTGACTATGGTTTGGGCTCCAGAATCGCCAAGCTGGTACTCGACCTCGCGCTCGCGGTGCAGGGGACTAATCGTTGTAACAACTGCGCCAGCTTTGAGTGCTCCGAAGAAGGCGATGACGAACTGGGGAATGTTTGGCAGGTAGAGTGCAACGCGGTCGCCTTTTTTTGTGCCTAATTTGGCTAAGGCGTTGGCAAACTGGTTCGAGAACAAATCCAGCTGCTTGTATGTGATTTCTTTTTCAGCATAAACTATGGCAACTTTTTCTGGGTATTCAGTAGCAGTTTTTTGCAAAAGTCCATGCAAGGGAACAGCAGGGTAGCTTATGCTTTTTGGCACTTCAAGAGGCCAATTCTTAAACCAAGGTTTATGCTGGTAACTCATTCGATAAGCAACCTATCGCCAAATAATTATTAAAACTCTCTAAAAAGTGTTAATTACCCCTTTCACGCAACTATAGCGTTTATGAAAGCATTGTTAGTTGTATATTCATATCACCACAAAAACACCCAAAAAATCGCCGAAGTCTTCGCAAAAGTTCTTGATGCAGAAATAGTGGCGCCACAGCAGGCAAACCCGATTGAGCTTGAGACTCATGATTTAGTTGGTTTTGGCGCGGGGATAGACAGCGGAAAACACTACAAAGAACTGCTTGACTTCGCCGACCAACTCCCTCAAGTCGAAGGCAAAAAAGCATTCATATTCTCAACAAGCGGCGTCTCGAACACACGGTACAGAAACAAAATCCACACTGCCCTAAGGGAGAAGCTGCAAGCAAAAGGCTATGTGATTGTTGACGAATTCAACTGCCACGGATTTAACACCAACAGTTTCCTCAAACACTTCGGCGGCATGAATAAGGGCAGACCCAACGAAGAAGACCTAAGGCACGCGGAAGAGTTTGCTCAAAACCTAAAGCAGAACCTTTAGAATTAAGGCGGTTTTTTAGAAGCGAACTTTGGTGCCGGGGGCGGGATTCGAGCCCGCGACTTCTGGCAAAGAGCGTTGTGCCCCTTTTGTCTCCAGATTATGAGTCTGGCGCCCTAGCCAGGCTAGGCTACCCCGGCAAACGCAACCGTTTTGGCAGCGTCGTGTCTTTTTAGTTTGATTTCTGTCATTTAAACTTTTAAGGTAGCTTAGAATTTTGGTTATCAACTACCAGTGGAGTCTGAGGTGATTCTGCAGAAAACAAGTGATAGCCGCGCGAGAAACTAGTTGTTAGTGGTGGTTTCTGTTTTGTTTTTTTGGTGTTGCCTGTTTTTGTGGATAATATAGGCAACGAAGTAGGTTGCGCTCAGTATTAAGAAGGTGCTGTCTAGGGCGTTGGGGAAGGTTGGGAAGTATATCCATTGGTCAAAGTATGTGGTGAATTTTAGGGCTATCCCGATTGTGCCAAAGAGGAAAGCGGTTAGGAGCAGGTTACTTAGGAGAGTTTTTGCGTTTACATTTGGGAATCTTGTTGATTGTTTCAAACGCTAACCTCTTTGGCAGACAAATAGTGTCTATTGGGTGATATTAATGTATATATCACTTATCCTTGAAAGCGGATTATCTAACCCTTCACTGATTCACAGTAATTTGATACTGTTAGGAAGAATTCATCCAGCAGCGTTTTCTGTTACTTGTTTTAAGATGAAAGCCCTTATAACTTTGAATCTTACTTTTTGTTGTGGTGAATTTGTATGTGTGAATTTAACGTAATCTTGAATGGGAAAGTAGAGTTTAAGGATGTTATTTATGCTAAAGTTAACGGCGATAACGTTACAGTCAAGAATATTTTGGGAGTAGCAAAAGAATTCAAAAACTGCAAAATCATCGAAGTTGATGTACCCAACACAAGACTTGTGCTATCAGCAAAATAAAAAACAACATTTTCTGTTTTTATTATCGAAAAAGTAAACTAGTTTAAACAACAACAATCTTCATGCAGCTTGGCAAGGAGACGCGATGAGCAACAGACAAAAATTCGAACGCGACCTTACAGTAATTGTTGACAGGTTAACGTCGCATGAAGATAAGGAATGCCAAAACAAACTCAACATGCTAAAAGACTGGCTCATCAAACTACAGAAAGAGAATGTTGTAAAAATAAACCACTCCATTATGGAACTCGTTTGCGCCAAATACTTATTCCAGAAAGGCTACGATGTCCAGCTTGAATACCCCTTAAACGAGATTCTCACCTGCGACTTATACGGCATCAAAGGACTAGGCAACCTCATTGTAGAAGTCGAAACAGGATACATCCCTCCAGAAAACGCCCTAACACCACTAACATACACAACAGCAAGACTGGCAAGCAAAATAATTCGCTACAGTGCTTTCGCAGGAAAATTCGCACTAGGCACGCCGCCACACTACATCTTGCCAATCCCACGTGCACTAGCCAAACCGCCAAGAAACCGAACAGATCAAGAGGTAACTCAAATAAAACAGCTCTGTGACGCCTACTACCAAAACCCACCCGTGACGCTTGAAGAGGTTAGGAATGCGCGTATGCAAGAAATCTACATTATAGACGTGGACCGAGCATGTGTTCAAGAAATTGACCCAGAAACCTACCTTAAACGGGCAATTCAGAAAGGCATCGTTTACGATTACATGACGCCGATAAACGGGGAACCATAGGGCCATGGCATTTTACGTTTACATCTTGCTCTGTAACGATGGAAGCTTCTACACTGGTTACACTAAAGATGTGAACGAGCGGATACGGCAACATGAGAATGGCAATGGCGCGAGGTACACTAAAGCCCATAGACCGCGAAGTGTGGTGTACGTTGAAAGCTGTGATTCCAGAAGCGAAGCCATGAAGCGGGAGAGAGAAATAAAAAAGCTAAGCCACCGACAAAAAGCCGACCTAATTGCCTCTAAAACACAAAAAGAAAATTAGATAAGAGAACATTGGCAATACAATTTTATTGGTTGAATGAGATGACAAAAAAGAAGACTACTTGGCAGGAGAAACTAAACGACAGCAAAGGCTACCCTAAAGTCTCCGTAATAGAAGGCAAACTCAGCACACGTTGGGGCACAGGAACAGTTGTCATCCCAGCGCCAATCGAAGTAGACGCATACATGCGCCAAGTGCCCAAAGGCAAACTCACAACCATAAACGAAATTCGCCAAGCCCTCGCCAAAAAACATCACGCAACCATCGGCTGCCCCATAACCACAGGCATATTCGCTTGGATAGCCGCAAACGCGGCAGAAGAACAAAAACAACAGGGCAAAACCGACATCACACCGTATTGGCGAACACTAAAAACTAAGGGTATAATAAACGAGAAATATCCAGGCGGAGCGGAAGCCCAAACACTGCTTTTGCAACAGGAAGGGCACAGCGTAATCAAGAAGGGCAAAAACAGTTTTGTCAAGGATTATGAGAAAGCACTTGCAAAGCTAGAATAGTAACGTTAAAACTAAGCCAGTAATCAAGGGTATTGATACATTATCATTTATGGGTAGCGGCAAAACTTCAATTGACATTGCAATGGCTGCGCCAACTAACGCTAAAAGCGGCGAAACAAAAAACAAGCCGCCTAAGAATGCGAATAAGAAACCAGCTAGCGTGCCTTCCCAAGTTTTTCCTTTGTTAAAAGGCAAAGACTTAGAGATTAAACCGCCGAAAAGCGAAGCTGCACTGTCGCCCAAACAAAACATCGCTATAGCTGCGCTGCTCGCAGGAGATGGATAAATCACCAAAGTTAGCACTATGCCAAAGGCAAAGTAGAGTGGTGCTGCGGCAAAACCGTTTAGTTCCGATTGAGAGGCGGCATGTCGCGTGATGGCTGAGATTAGTGGCAGTTCTCGTCCTTCTAAACGTGTCAACTCTGAAATAGTGTAGATTAATGCAATAATCACGATTAATGCGGCGACAACTGGGATGCTGATTAAGCCAGCGATAACTGGAACAAAGAATCCTGAAGCGTGAATGTCTTCTCTGACTAAGTCGTTGGTTGAGGGGAATGTGCGTTTGTGTGGTTTTCCATCCATGATTGGCAGGATTGCGGAGAGTTTGCCGTTGACTACTCGGTCAGCTTTCACTCTTATTACAAAGTCTGGGTTGAAACCGATTTTCAGCATTTCAGGCAGGAAAATGCAGCGGTTGTTTCGGTCATCGGCAACCACAACGCAGTCGCTTGGTTTGAAGCCTTCAGTTGCCAAAATCTTTTTGAGAATTTTGAGTTTGCCATCTGCTGTAATGGCTTCGCCCATGATTTTCCCCGTTAATTTGCCGTCTTGTATTTCTACGTCAACGCCGTAAGCGTAGTCTGCGCCTACGCTGTCAGCTAATTTTTGAACAACAAACGTCGGCAACCCTGAGCTAATCAGCGCGGTTTTGCAGTTGCGGAGTTTGAGTTGAGAGAACAGTGCTTGCAGGAATGGTGTGGCGGGCATCTTGTCAAAGATTTGCATCAGCCTCTCGACTTCTAGTCCTCTTATTTCGTAGAAAATGCGTTTTAGGACAGTTTCTATTTTTATGATGCCTGCTTTGTAGAGTAACCCCCAAAAAAGAATCCGTAATAGTCTTGTGAAGCCTGCGTTTTTGCCTGCTTGGAAGAAGAAGCGGTTCTCTGGAATAAGCACGCCTTCCACGTCGAATACGACTAGCCTGTGTTTGTTTGCTTCCATGTGTCCATAACTCATAAGCGACTTAACTGCTTGAACACAAAATAGGGGTTTTGTCTAAGATAAAATTATCTTGTGCCGACGCATAGGTGCTCTTTGTTTTGGAGTTCAAGGGGGCATCCTCCGCCGCAAACCTGCAGTTGATTGCAGTCCTTGCATTTTTCCTCAACGTAGCTGCGGCTTCGCAGTTTCTCAGCGAGGGGGTGGTGCCAGATTTTTTCCCACGGGTCAGTTAGGATGTTGCCTAAACTTTCGAAGTAGCTTTGGCAAGGGTAGATGTCGCCGTTTGGTGCGACGCAGGCGGTTATCATGGCGGCGGTGCAGGTTTTTATGCCTAAGCCCATGACGACGGGGTCTAGGTCGCAGTAGTGGGTTGGTGTGTACCAGAGGAATTTTAAGCCGAGTGTTTGGGCTTTGTCGCGGATTTGGGGCAGAAGCTTGTTTAGTTCCTGTGTGGTTAGGGCGAATTTTTGGCTTGTCGCGGGTGCCTTGCCTGAGTAGATGAGGCTGTTGCATCCGAAAGCGTCAACGTCGAGGGCTTTGATGAAGTCGATGGTGGTTAGGAAGTCTTTGGCGTTGTGTTTGCTCAGAGTCGTGTTTGTGGAAACGTAGATTTGAGACTGCACCGTGTTTTTGATGCCTTCTACGGTTTCGATGAAGCTGCCTTTAGTGTTGGTCATTTTGTCATGAACTTGGGGCTTGTGGGATTCAAGTGTGATTTGCACGAAGTCTAAGCCTGCTTTCTCAAGCGCCTGCACGTAGGTTTGGTCTTTTAGTTTTCTGCCGTTTGTGATTAAGCCTGTGACCATGCCGTTTGCTTGTGCGTGCAGGAGCAGTTCGGGGAGGTCGTCTCGGAGTGTGGGTTCGCCGCCTGTGAATGTTAGGATGAAGACGCCTATTTCGCTTAGCTTGTTGATTACGGTTTTCCACTGCTCCGTGGTTAACTCTGGCGTTTGGTGTGGTCCTCCTGCGTAGCAGTGGATGCAGTCGTTTTGGCAGCGAAACGTGAGCGCCATATCCATCCGCAGTGGTGCTGTGTACTGGTAGGTGAAGGGTTCCTCTTTTTCAATTTCCAAGAACGTGACGGGGTCGATTTTTTCTGTTTGCGCCAGCGTGCTGATGGTGTAGATTAGTTTTTCGTAATCAGCCTTTGCCGCTTCTGGTTTGACGCGGTACATTTTGCGGATTTTGTTTATGACTTCTTGTTGGGGTAGTCCGAGCATGAAGTAGTAGGCGTAGGCTGATGCGGTTTGGTTTAGGTGCAAAACAGTGTTGGCGTTGATGACCATGACGCCTCTGCCGTCAGCTTCGACGCGGAGTTGAAGCGACATGCCTTTGAATTCGTCTTCTCCGCGGTAGGTGAATCTGCCGTGCGGAATGGTTTTCTTTTTGAACAGGCTCATGTTAGCGTCCTCCTCCACCCGCACACGCGCAGGCACATGAAACGCAGGCGCACGCACACGCGCAAGCCGCGCAGGCGCAGACGCATCCTGAGCCTTTTCTTGCTGGTTGATGTGACGCTTTTGGTGGGGGTGGGACGATGGAGTTGGCGAATTTTTCTATGTTTGTGACTATGTTGTTTGAGGTGTTTTCGAGGGCTGTTGCGATGTTGTTTGCGAATTCTGCTCCTGGAATGGCTGGCGGTTTGGCTGATTGTGCTGGGGCTGGTATGTTTGGTTTGTAGGTGGGGTGTGGGTGGTAGATTGTGTAGCCGTACCACCACCAGAACCACATTGGGCTGGGTTGGAAGGGGCGGTCGCGGAACACTGTTTCTGTTCGTGTTTTTTGATTGGGGTCTAGCATGAGCCAGAGCAGTTGCTCATCGTAGGCGTTTGAGGCGAGTTCTGGTGTTCCTGCCTGTTCAACCTGCGTCCACGCTTGGTTGACGATTTTTCTGTAGTAGTCGATGGTGTCTTTTCGGCTGAAGCCTTCGAGTTTTTGTTCTGTTGTGTCGCGCAGGGTCATGACAGTTTTGGCTAGTTTTTCCTCGTCCAGCGTGCCGCCAGGTTTTAGTGCGTGGAGGAAGTCTATTTCGTAGTAGCGCAGCGGGTTCTCGGTGGTGCCTGTCTTGTTCTCGTAGGGTGATAGCACTTCGAGTTTTAGGGAGGGTTTGGTTTCTTTTGCCCACACCGCGCGTTTTTGGAGTAGGCTGTAGAGGATTTCGGTTACAATCTGCGTCGGCTTTAAGCCAAGAAGGTAGGAGGCTTCGACTGCGGTTAAGCCGCGTTTGATGCCTAGGGTTTCTATGCTGACTTGGGGCGCTGTGTAGGTGCTTTTGCTGAGTTTGATTATGATGAATATAAAGATGATGATGGCTGCTATGCCGCCGATGACGCCTAGTATTATGATGAGTGTGTCTATGCCGCCAAAGCCCTGTTCAGTTGGCTTGTAGTTTGGCAACGCGGTGGCTGGGAATGAAACGGCGAGTGGGATTTGTTGTCCTGCTTGGAGCGTGGGGATTTCCCAGTAAACTGCCAAGTTGCCTTCTATTATCATGGTGTTTTGCCATGGGTGGTTGGGGTCAAATTTTATGTCGTTTGCTGTTACGCTTGGGGGCAGAACGATTTGTACTCGTACGTCGTGGATTTGTGTGTTTTTGTCCCATTGGGGTGGGAATATGAGGCGATAGTTGCCTTGGTTTGTGGTGTCGTTTGCTATCATGTTTGCGACGTTGGTTGTGATGGTGAACCAGATGCTGTCGCCTACCTGCAGGGGCGTTTTGAAGTCCACGGATGCCACGTCTGGGTTGTATTTGTAGTTGTTTAGGTTGTTGCCGTATTGGTCTACGGTTTCGCCGATGGTGAAGTCGCGGTTGGGCTGTGCCACGTCAAAGGCGCGCATGGTGTTGGCTGTTATGGTTACTGTTATGTTGTAGGTTACGTCGATGGTGCCGTCTTGGTTGATGAAAACCTGCACCCACTCATGGTCAACATTGTAGACTGGCCCGTCCTGCGCGCTGGCTAAGCTGGCGGCTACAAGTGCAACCGTCAACGCGAGAAGGAGGGTGATTGTGCAGGTTTTTGTTTTTACCATTTTGGCTCCTCAGTAACCTCAAAAGTCGTACCGCAATAGGGGCATTTAACGTATGGCACACCCGACGTTATTTTGATTTCGTTGGCGTTTATGCTTCCGCCGCAGTTGGGGCATTTGATTTGTGCTGCCTTCATTTGCCCTGAAACTTCGAGGCGTTGGATGATGGTTTTGGGCTTGCGCGTTATGTAGTAGATTCCAACTATAATTGCGAGCCCAATAATGAAAAGAATGCCACTAGTCAAAAGCCTGCTCGTCATAACTTCAGGGGAGTAGGAAGCGGCAAGCGCAAAAATCACTGCAAAAAAGAACACCACAACCGCAGCGACACCGCCAAGAACAGCTAAGATTCTCATAACTAGTTCAGGTGTAAAGCTTGGGAATTTAAACCTAGTCCTTTCGTAGGGATGCTTGTATTATTCATTTCTCGGTAGCCATTCTTTTCAACAAAGTTTGTAAATAGTATTCCACTGATTTGTGAATCTCGGTTCAACCTTGCACGCGGAAAGCAATATCATCGCAAATGTAATCATTTTTTTTTAATAAGTGAATGCTATAACAAAGTAAATTGAGGGACCAGAATGCTCTTTGGTGTAAGCCTTGCCGAAGTAGAAAACCGATTGTGTGATAATATAAAAAAAACTAAGACCATATTCCCAGAAGAGACTCGTTTGATAGAATCTGGAATTGATTTAATGTTCAAGCTGACCACGATATCAAAGGATGTTTGTAAGGAATACCCTAGCCAACCAAACTTATACACTAACCATAATTTGTTTGTTAGAAACAGACAACTTTTGTTGCAAGCCTATATTAGCTGTTTATCCTCATGTTATGGTTCCGAGTTCGTGATTTTAAGAACTGTTTTGGAAAACAATAATCTCATGCGATTGTTCAATAAAAAGCCTGAGTATGCCTTCGATTGGTTGCCTAAAGCACTCCAAAAAAGGTTCACAATTGATGCACAAACAAAGTATGGGAAGTCAGGCAAACATGACGAGACCTATAATCCTTTTCCAGTTGTGGGCTTGGTCTATGATGGTAAGGCGAGAAAAAAAGTCAAAAGTGATGTAAACAAGCTTTATGGTCAGCTGTGCAATTATTCGCATCCGAATTTTATGGGTTGGCAGGAGCTTGTACGGCAACAAGGTGAAGTTGAAATGATCGAAAGACTCCCAGTTTTTTCACCTATTAACGGCGAAAAGTCTGTGGGTTTACTGCTCTTCCTGATGCAGTTAACATTCAAAAGCTATGTTGAGACCTTTAAAATGAATTTACTCGCTTTTTCGACTGATCTACATTCATGGCAGCAACAAAACAAAAAATTATTAGCTAAATTAACTCCCGAAGGATAACCTTTTTCCTCGGCATTGCTATAGTGGTGCGGTTGGTAGAACTATAACAAAGGCATTGTCTCCTGTGCTTTGAACATTTGTTGATTTAAGGCTTAGATACGTGTAATCCTCTTATGTACCTGTAATTAAAAATTAAAATAGCAAATCATCTAAGAAGCTCTTATGGCAACTTACCGCGAAATCCAGTTGTATGTTAAACGCAAGCATGGTTTTGTACCGAAGACTTGTTGGATTGCTCACGTAAAGGAACTCTGTCACATTCCACTACGAAAGGCATGGAACCGCAAAGGCGAAAGACCCCACCGTTGTCCTAAAGATAAAATTGATAAAATCAAAGAAGCATTTGAACACTTTGGCATGATTGAGAGGTGATTACTATGTCGTTTAAATGTCCTAAGTGTAAATCAACGCTTTTTAATGTCGAAAAGCAAGGTGCAATTTACACGTTAAATGTTGGAAGAGAGATTGGCAGATTGACTTAACGGAGAGAGATTAAGACATTTCTCTTTTAGCAAGAGTTGTCCTTTCACATTTGGATTATCGGTTTTTTCCGTACCAATCGTCGAATCGTAGCATGGCTCCGTTGTGGTATTCGAAGGTGACGGCGTTGTTTGTGTCTTGGGTGGTTGTGTTTGCTGGCGTTAGTTTTAGGGTTGTGTAGATGTCTTGCTGGGTGAATTGTCTGATTTTTATTTGCAGGGATATGTTGCCGTTTGTTAGGTTCATGGGTTCTATGTGGTTGATGAGGTTTAGGGTTTGGCGCATCTCTGAAACGTATGATGCGCTGTTTTTGTAGTTCTGGTAGCGTTCAAGAAAATCTCTTGTCCAAGTCAGTAGCTTGTCTGATGGGTAGGGTGGCGAGAACGGCTTTTTTAGGTACACGCTGAAGTAGGGTTCGTGAGTGTAGGTGTCGTTTGCTTTCGTGTAGTAGATGTCTACCCAACCAGCGTCGTCAGAGGCTTCCAACTCGTAGCGCACCAAATACAGCGGCAAATGGTTACTGCTTGCAACATCCCATTGAGGCCAGAAATGGAAATCAACCACCGCGTAATCAGTCAAGTTGATGCCGATAACATCTCTCATAAACGATAAAGACTCTTCCCGTAGCTCGTTTGGTGCCTGCGGCGGCGGATTAGCCATAAAGGGGTCTGGACGCCAAGAGACGGCGGCAAACAGAACAGCCAGCAACAACACGACGCACCCAATCAAGAGGAATTTTCCCTTCACCCACACCTACCTCTTATTCCACCTTTAATGTGGCTAAAATTAGTATTTAATTTTGCTACAGTTCAGTTCACTTGCAACTTTTAGGGTTTAACGTTTTTTTGTATTCGAAAGGTCGAATGATTTTGAATTTTTTTATTTTCTTCCAATCCGTTACATCTTCAGATATTATTGTGTCCAAACCCTTGCTTTGCATGCATGCCGCATGTACGCAGTCATAACTTACGCCTGATTCAAGCGTTAGCTTCGCAGCATCCTGCAGGGTTCTTTCCTCTATGGGTATCATGTTTATGGGTAATGAAAAAAAAGCTTCCACTGCCACAGCCGCTTTTTTGGGGTCTAATCGCGCTAACGCGCCAAGAAGCTCTATAGGAACTAGAAAACCGCAGTAAGCCTTGATTTTCAGATTTTGAATATCATCAATTATCTGTTTACACGTTTTCCCATAAACGGGGTGGGCCAGAGCGGAGTAGACAAAGATGTTTGTGTCAACGTAGTAATTCAAGCCTTAGTCTTCCTCTGTTTGCTTCCATGCAGTTTTTTGGGCTCTGCTGGCGGAAGGCTGGTTTCCCAAGATTCCTCAACAAGTTTGACTGCATCAACATCTATGGGCTCGCCGAACAGACACCAAAGCGTATCAGAGGGATTGGTGATGTGTTTGGGGGTTTCCATGATTATTTTTTTGTTTTCGGATTTAACGATGAGTTTGTCGCCGATTTTTACGCCGAGTTCAGAGCGGACGCTTTCAGGTATTGTGACTTGGTATTTTCGGGTTACTTTTACTTCTTCTTGCATTGCACCACCATTTAAAGTAGTACCAGCGTAGTACTTAAGAATTTTGCCACCACCTTAATCACGTTTTTGCAAGGGTTCCACTTAAGAGCGTTAGGTAAAAAACCGCACAGAAACCCAAAAGCGGTTTGCCCCTAAATATGGGGAGAGGAGAGTTTCGACAAAACAACCGAGTCTTAGTTTACTACGTACATTGGAGGGTTCCGCTCTTTGTTTACTACGTGCATGGGGGGCTGTTGGGATGTACGTGGTGGCTTTGTGGCGATTGGCGCCATGTACGTGGTAAAAGCCGCAGTGGTTTGGTGCGTTTGCAAGCATAATTTTAGTTGCTTTAAGTTTTTTTGCATAAAGTTAATGAGTATTAACGGTTAAGAAATTACCAAGAGCAAAAACGAATCGGAGCCTTTGAAATTTGCAGAGGTCGCTTGACGAAGTTAAGAGCCAACTTGAAACGTTAAAGCCGACTCTTCGGAGACGGTTTAAAGTGGAGACCATAGACATTTTCGGCTCATATGCTAGGGGAGAACAAACCGAAAAAAGCGACCTAGACATTTTGGTGACTTACTCGGAGATGGTTGACCTGCTTTTAGTTGCCGAGCTTCGCAGGTATCTGCGCCGAAAGCTCCACATGAAAGTTGATGTGATTTCTAAAAAATACCTCAACAAGTACATAAAAGATCAAGTGCTACAGGAAGCCATCCCAGTTTGAAAAAAAAACCACACAGAACGGAACCCTAAACTCTACTTGCAAGAAATCATAGATTTCATCAAAAAGTCCAAAGCTACATAGACGGCATGACCTATGAGGAATTTGCCAAAGACAACCGAACAATCGACGCCGTAGACTCGAATATTCGGAAAATAGGTGAAGCAGTCAGGGTTTTAGCGAAACGAAGGGCTATCAAAGACTTGTTTTACCGTTTCCATATTCCGTATACTAATCTTTCGGATATGCGGACTGATTTAACGCATGAATATTTTGTCGTGAACATTGACTCTATTTGGAAGACCGCCCAAACGGTGATTACCCTAAAACCGCAATTCAAAAAAGTCCTAGCCGAAATAAACAATAGCTAACAAAATGCAACAGCCTCGCTGTTGGTGCGGTTACAAAATTATTTTAAAAAATAACTGATTTTATCCTGTTTTTTAAACCGCAAAATTCTTTATAGGGCAGAAATGGGCTGTTTTTGCTGTTTAAATCGAGAAGGAAGCAAACCGTGCGAGGTGAGACATGGCACAAAACCGCGGCTTTTCTGGGCGATTCATGTAAGCCCAACTCATCAGCAAGCGACGCTACCCAAAAATGCGTAGTTCACCAACCTATTAGCAGTCTATTAGAAGCCTATTTGGAGCCTATTAGCAATTCTATGCAGAAACTATAGAGGGGTAGGTGAAATTACCGTTTTTCAACGCCAACAGCATGTTGAAAAATTCCACCTTTAAATAGGGGGATAGTGTCTACCCGCAAAGCAACAAACCCCGACCAACTCAGCTTCTATATATAGGGGGCTATAGAAAAAAATCGCAAATAAGCCGTCTACTGCCCTCTTACCCGCTCAAGCTTCTTCACACCAGAAGCAGAACCAACATAAACAACATCAGTCAACCCAACAAACAACCCAGTCTCAACAACACCCGCAATCATCTTCAACGAAGCCGCCAACCCCGCAGGATCAGCAATCTCACCAAAACAACAATCCAAAACAAAATTCCCATTATCCGAAACCACAGGACCAAGCTTCCCACTACCCACACGCAAAACAACCCCACCACCCAACTCCTCAATCTTCCGCTTAACAAGCGAAACCGCAAACGGCAAAACCTCAACAGGCACCACCTGACCACCCTCACCCAACACACGAACACACTTACTCTCATCAGCAACAATCACATTAAACCGCGACGCAACAGCAACAATCTTCTCCCGCACCAAAGCCGCACCCATACCCTTAATCAAACACAAATCAGGCGCAACCTGATCAGCACCATCAATCACAACATCAACCACAGGACGCTCATCCAAACTCGTAACAGGAACACCACACTCAACAGCCAACAAAAACGCCTGATAAGAAGTCGGAACACCAAAAACACGCAACCCCTCACGCCTCACACGCTCACCCAACGCCTCAACCGCAAAAGCCGCCGTACTCCCACTCCCCAAACCCACAACAAAACCATCCTTCACACAACCAACCGCCTCCAAAGCAGCCAACCGCTTAGCAACCTGCAACTGATTCCCCTCAACCTTCAACTTCCATCTGCCCCAACCTATCCAAAACTTTTTCAACCTCACTCCTGATAGATTCTATCCGCCTTTCAGCCTCAGTTTTCTGAGTCGGCTTTTCAACTACCGCCTTGCGCTTCTTTTTGGCTTTCTCCTCACCCATAATTTCCGCCGGCTCTTCTCCCTCTTCAACCTCCTCTTCCTCCTCACTCTCAACCTGCACCTGCGCCTGCACCGGCAACTTAACAGGAACCTCCCGAATAGGCTTCACATCAATCTTAGACCGCAACTCCTCCACTTTGCTCGTTAATTCCCCAAACCGTTCACTAAAAAGCTTCATCAAATCCTCCTGCATCCCCTCAAGCTCGTGCAAAGCAATAATATTCTCATCCTTAGCAATCGACTCTTTGATAGCATTCATCCTAACCTTATAAGACGCCGCAAGCCTTTCCCGCTCCTGCTCAGTAATCTTACCCTCAGCATGCGCCTCATACAACCGCCTAATCGCATCACCCAAAATCTCACGCTCCAACTCCAAAATACGCAACTCATCCCTAGCACTTGAAGCCATAGTAGTCTGAACACTTTTAGAAATTTTAAACGGAACATGAGGAAACATCAACAATTGATCAGGTTGAGTCTGCTGCAACTTTGGCGGCTTGGGTTTACTGTTCCTGCGCATGACAAAGATAACCGTGCCCGAAGCGATGATTGCCACTAAAACTATTATTAAAATTATCGCAGGATCATCGTACCAAACCATTCAAGGGGTCCTCTTGTGTATCTTGATTGCGTACCATGTATATATTAATTTTATATAATTGGTTTGTCCTGTTTTTCCAAAGTTCCCATTAATAAATAGTGAGCCAGAGTTTGTCTGTGACATGTTAGGACGATGAAAAACAGTTTTTTGATAAATGCAGTTTATAGCACACACTTCAACATGCTTTAGACAGAAAAAACCCTACAGGTTTTAAAATAGAACCACTAATAGGCTCCAACCAGTAAGCAACCTGCCAAAACACGCGCTAACTATACTACCCTGTTTGCATGCCTACGCGCGATGCCAAAAAACCTTAAAACAAACCGCAATTGAAGGCATGAATCGGCAGTAAGTACTACAAATTCATAAGCCTTTACTTACTTTTCACCCTTTTTTCATAGTTACAAACCAAAAGTGTGCAGTAGCAAGCGGCAATGAAGGAAAATATCCACGTTAGTGTGATTCACGGTTGAAGAAAAGAACAAACGGAAAGAAATTTGACCAAATTTTCCTCGAATCCATAGACGAAGCCCTTTCAGTTCTTGGAGAAAAAGCGAAAAAATCCATCTATTACCATCTAAGTAATGAATTTTTAATTCCAAAGCGTGATATCCCAAGTAGAGTTAATGATTTTTCCAGCGCCATCGAACAAATTTTCGGTGAAGCTGCCCAATACATTGAGATTTTGATTATGAAGTGTCTTCATAAGAAAGTTAAGGGCACGTATGAGTGGGATGGTCCGAAGTGGCTTGTTCCCGATTTGACGTTTGTTAAGTATGTAAATCTGATGAGAATTTCGTATGAAGACAGCGAACTAGCAGACGATGTAGAGGTGATTTTGGATGTCGGAGAGCAAGTCGAGCAACGACTCTAACGATTCTATGTCGGTGCTGGCAAATCTTATTCCTGATCCAGTCGTCATATTAGACGAGGAAGGAAAAATTGTTGTTGCAAACAGCTTACTGGAAAAAATGTCTGGATATAATAAGGAACAATTAATTGGAAAGACTGTCTCTATCCTCGACTTTATCTCTGGAGAAAACAAAGTACTTTTAGAAAAGAACCACAAAAAAAGATCTACAGGTTTCAACGTTTCGCCTTACCAAGTAAAAATGACGGCTAAAAATGGAGACACAAGATATTTAGAATTAAGAGGCAACCACATAATAAACAACCAAGGGAAAGAGTTAGACATAATACTTTTTCATGATGTCACAAACGAACAAGATATAAAAAATAAACTTCAATGTCTATTCGAAAGCAAAGAGACATTTGAGTCCATAATTAACGCTATTAAAGAAGCAATAATTTTAGTTGATGACGAAGCAAGAGTAACGCACTGGAACCCTGCTGCCGAGAAGATGTTTGGCTACACCAGCCAAGAAGCTGTCGGTAAATCTGTGCATAGACTTGTTTTGCCCAAAACGATGTGTAAAGAGGCCAAGGCACGCATTGATTCAAGCGTAAAAACTTTCGCTGAAACGGGCACAGGATATTTTACAGTAGCCAATGTCCAATTAACAGGTCGCCGTAAGGATGGCAGCGAATTCCCAGCTGAATTGTCGATCTCCCCAGTAAAGCTTGGTGAGAAATGGGGTTGCATCGGAGTAGTAAAAGACATCACTCAGAGAAAGCAATATGAACAAAATTTAAGAGAAGCAGAGCAACGTTATCATGCACTCTTTAATCAAGCACCCGTAGGTGTCCTAGTCGTAGATCCCTTGACTGCTGCATGCGTTGAGTTTAATGACGTTGCCCACACACAACTAGGTTATACAAGAGAAGAATTCACTTCAAAGAAAATTTTTGACCTTGAAGCTAGAGAAACGCCTCAAGAAACAATAGCTCATTTAAATGGAATGGTAATGAGTGGAGGAGACGAGTTTGAAACTCTTCATAAAACAAAAAACGGCGAAATCCGAAATGTAATTGTTATCTCACGCCCATTTCAATCGGCAGATAAAACTTTTCTGCATGCGATTTTTTATGATATTACAAAAAGCAAAAAAGCAGAAAACGCTTTGAGGGAAAGCGAAGCCAAGTACCGCCAACTAGTTGAACTTGCACAAGAGGGCATTTGGGCTATCGATAATGATTTTGTCACCGTCTTTGTCAATCCGCGGATGGCACAGATACTTGGATACAAAGAAAGCGAAATGATTGGAAAATCACTTTTCGATTTTGTAGATATGAGTATGGTAGCAAGAATTAGAGGGGTATTAACCCACTACACACGTCCAGATATGAAAGGACAGCATGATTACGCGTTCCCTCATAAAGCCGGAGGCCGTGTTGATACAACTGTAAATTTATCCGTAATAACGGACGACAAAAATCAAAAAAGGGGAATACTAGCAGTTGTATCAGATATAACACAGCGAAAACGGATAGAAAAAGAACTAAAAGAAAGCGAAGAGCGGTTCCGCGCTATCAGCACCTCGGCAATCGATGCCATTATCTTGAGTGACGCCAAAGATCGCGTGCTATATTGGAACCCCGCGGCAGAGAAAACGTTCGGCTTTTCATCGAAAGAAGCACTAGGTAAGAAACTAGCCGAACTAGTTATTCCACCTAGCGCACATAAAAAACATGAGCAGTTACTTTCAAGATTAAGCAAAGTTCAGTTGTCGAGGCGGCATTTCGGGTTAACAGCACTAAGAAAAGACGGAAGCACATTCCCAATGGATCTATCGATGGTCTCAGTGAGACTAAAAGATAAAAACTGCTTACTAACGATTGTTCGAGATATCACCGAGCGAAAAGAAATGGAAGAAGCAGTAAGACGCGAACGGGATATGCTTGAGAGCGTGGCGGCGAGTAATGATGCTGCCTTATCTATTGTTAACCGTGATTACCGTATTATTTGGGCAAATAAAAGGTCAAAACAAGTCACAGGTTGCAACGATATCGAAAACAAACACTGCTTCGCTGCATTTAGCAACAGTTCTCATGTCTGCCCAGGATGTGGTGTCAAAAAAGTCTTTGAAGAAGGCGTCAGCGTAGATAGACATGATTATCATGGGCACTTGGGTAATCAAGACTACTGGCTGGAACTCATTGCCACTCCAATCAAGGACAAGGATGGAAACGTCGTTGCCGCATTGGAGGTTGCCATGGATATAACGGAGAGAAAAAACCTGCAAAATAAGTTGGCAGAATACTCTCAAAAACTCGAGGACATTGTACAAAAAAGAACTGAGCAACTTAAGCAGACACAAGCAGAACTAGTCAAATCAGAGCGGCTTGCGGCCATAGGCGAATTAGCAGGAATGATAGGACACGACCTACGCAACCCTTTAACAGGAATCAAAAATGCAGTCTATTACCTTCAGAAAAAAGGCAGTTCAGCTCCTGAAACTCAAATTAACGAAATGCTTCAAAGCATCAATAAATGCGTGAACTATTCAAACAAAGTCATTAACGATTTATTGGATTATTCAAGGGACATTCATATTGAACCACAAGAATGTTCAGCCAGACAATTAATGGTTGAAGCGTTAGCTATGCTTGAAATCCCTGAGAATATACAAGTCGCAAACAACCTTCCAGATAATCCTCGCTTAAGGGCTGACCCTGAAAAAATACAACGCGTCTTCGTAAATCTGACTAAGAATGCTATTGACGCTTTACCTCATGGAGGTCAAATACGTATAGACAGCAAAACAATAGATAGTAGCATACAGATTTCCTTCTCGGATAACGGAATAGGCATTAGAGAGGAAATTTTGCCAAAGCTTTTCTCCCCGTTGTTTACCACAAAAGCGCAAGGTATGGGTTTTGGGTTAGCGATATGCAAACGAATCATAGAAGCACACGGAGGAACCATATCGGTTAACACGGTAAAAGACAAAGGAACCACCTTTGTCCTCACTTTACCACTAGAGCAAACAACACAAATGGGAGGTGAAATTATATGGACACCAATCACAGAATCTTAATTGTTGATGATGATGACACAATACGGAAAACTTTGAAGGCTATTCTTGAAGACGAAGGATACACTGTGGATCTGGCAGCGACGGGACAAGAAGCGATTCAAAAAACAGAGGAAAACCCATACGACATAGCACTCTTAGACATTCGGTTACCCGATATGGAAGGTGTTGAACTGCTAAAACTAATAAAAGACAACGTTCCGAAGACCCGCAAAATAATGTTAACAGGATATCCATCAATGCAGAATGCTATAGCCGCTCTAAACAAGGATGCTGATGCATACTTGGTTAAACCAGTGGATGTCGAAAAACTTCTAAGCACAATAAAAGATCAACTAGAGTTACGGGAGAATGAACGACACTTTAGCGAGGAAAAGATAGCTGATTTCATTGAGAGCAGAGTCAAAGAAATGTCAACAACTAAACCTAAGAAACCGCAGTACTACTAACAACTCCCGATATACCCCTTTATTTTCTTACTCAGCTTTTAATCAAACAAGCCAAGCTACCTCTGAAGCAAACAATCCATTGACATACGGCATTATCTTCTATGTACAATCAACATTATCTTTAACAAAATTTGGACAATATATTAATATTGCACGCATCCCCAAACACTAAGAGAAGTGTGTCAGTCATGAGTTTTGGAAACAGCCTGAAAATGTTCAGCGGCATTCAACAAGCGTTAATCTTAGCCTTGATGATGGTTTCTGTCTTTTCACTTTTCTACTTTGACATCGACATCACATACAAGATAGGCATTGCAGTCTTCGCTTTCACAATAATTTTCTTGATGACGTTGGCAACTCAGATTCTAAATCAACAAAAAGAAGAAAGCAAACAGGCACAACGATAAAAGACCGTGTGAAACACTATAATTCGTCTTCACTTTCACTAACCCCTCCCCTACAGCGCAGCGTCGTTTTAATGATGCCTTAAAAAGGAAAAGTCAGCGCTATTGGGTTCAGTGAAAAAAGATGCAACAAACCTTACTAGAGGTACAACCTGCACGGGCACAATCACTACTCTCCTTAAACATGCCCAGTGTCGACAATCTTTTTCCAGGTTTTGCACTAGGCGATTTTGCAGTCCTCTACGGGTCGCCATCAGTCACTTCATTTACTTCGCAATTATGCATTAGGGCACAGTTACCAGTTCAACTTGGCGGCTTAGACAGCAACGTTATTTTCATAGATTGCAAAAATACATTTGCACCCAACAACATCGCCCGTCTAGCCCAACTAAACAACATAAACCCAATTAAGGCGCGTAAACGTATCTTCAACTTCGGTGCATTCACAGCCTATCAACTAACTTCACTCATAATAGAAAAACTCGAGAAAAAAATAATCACATACAACGCAAAACTCGTAATCATCTCGGACATCACAAGTCTATTCTTGGACGACAATATCTCAAAAGAAGAAGCCCAAAGAGTCTACAGCCAAATAGTTAACTGCCTCTCAAACTTAGCCAAAAAACACCAAATAATAGTGGTTGCAACTCACCTTCCTCATGAAGACAGCATAAGAAACTTGGCACTTAGAGAAATAACTTCAGCCAAAGCGACTACTGTCTTATCCTACTTCAAAACACTGTACACCCAAGAATTAAACCTAGAGAAGCATCCAACGTACATTTTAGGCACTGCTGAACCACCATCTGAAAACATGACATTAACAAGCTTCATGTAAAGAGTCTTAAATTTTTTCATAGAATCTTTTGAATATTCTAGCCACAGATAAAGCCAGCCATAACTTCTCACTTGTAACGCCAACTTTTTCTTTTGCACCCTGCGCATAGTCCATTTTCCATAAGCCGTTAGGCAATTGATTTTCAACGAGCCAACGCAACGCTTCTTTGACATCCGTATCATCCTTAGAATACCCAATTAACGAGAGAGAATCAAGAGAAGTAACGATATTTGTCCACCAAAAACGAAACCTAACCCAGTAGCGGGCATCCTGATAAGACGCGTAAACGTCAGGTTGGAAGAAGCGCGACTTAAGCAAATCAGCGGCTCTACGAGCAACTTTAGAGCAGCGGTATGTTGGGTGAGCAGCGAAAGCTCGTAGAACCATGTCTGTACAGTTGTGCGAGAATGGCTTTGACTTGTCGAGTACAAGCGGTTCTGCATAGGTGCTTGTTATGTTAAGCCATGTCTGTCGGTCAAGCTTATGGGTTAAGATGGGAATTGTCCATCCACCATCGTTCTGTCGCATGGATAGAAGCCAATCAAACGCTTTTTTGACTCTATCATCGTTTTCATATCCTGCCTTGATAAGAGTGGCAAGTATCGCGCCAGTGTAGTAGGTGGCATACTGGTTTGCCAGCATACCTCTGAAGTCGCCCTCGTCTGTCTGGCATGAAAACAAAAATTCAGCTGCACGCCGTGACCCTTCATGTTCCTTAGTAACCTCATAGTGCTCAACTAATAAGCGGTAAACCTTCCACGTCTCAACTAACTTGTAATGATATTTTGGAAAATTCACTGTTTTCTTGCCCGTGTGCTTCCATGTTCCATCAGGTTGCTGTTTTTGAAAGGTTTTTTGGACTTCGGGCAACTGCCAAACATAATCTATCGGTTCTACTGTTTCATCGAGTAGGTTACGTTTGGTGAAATATTCTATGGCTTTGTTGCCTGAAGACAGCAAAACGGGTATGGGGTCAACTTTTAGGGGCGATAGCCATTTTTGGAGCATTAGATTTCAAAGTGAAAATGTTGTGTACACTTTATTTAATTAACGATAAAAACCTAAAGGGGCAAAAAATTAGAAGCTCAGTAAAAGTTACGTGCTTCTTTGCGTTTCTCAGCTTCTTCATAAAAGCGGAGAACTTCATCGATGATTTCAACGTTTGAGAGCAACATGCGTCTGCAACAGTACCGCTTCAAACCCAAGCTGTCAAGAACATCACTTGCGTTCTCGCCTGTCTTGATGCGCCGTGTGAATTCGTCCCATCGGTCTCCAACCAACTTGCCGCAGGTGAAGCATCTTACGGGAATAATCACTTGTTTTTTTCACCTTACCTGTAACTTTTCTGTTCCTTTGCTCGTGCACCAGCCCCACCGAACTTTTTGGTTTCTTTTGCTCGGGAGTCGCCAGCAATCATGGTTCGGTCATACTCACTAAAGACTGTGCGAAGGTGACTGCTCTTTGTCCATTTCAAGAGAGCATTCGCGATAGCCATACGGGCGGCTTCTGCCTGTCCCATGTATCCTCCACCACTGGTCTTAACATCTATGTCAATTTGCTGCCAAACATCCCCACCTGCTTGCAACAGAGGCTCCATGATTTTTGCACGGGCAATATCTGGTTCAACAATTTCAACAGGAGTCAAGTTTATTCGTACTTTGCCAACGCCTTGTTTCACTATGGCACGGGCAACTGCGGTTTTTCGCTTTCCACTAACAACTAAAACTTTCTTCGCGGGCATAATTACTCCATCCTATTATTCCATCCAATTTCTTTGGCCAACTCTTCAAGAGTAAAGTGTGGACCTTTAAGGTCTGTTGATTGGGCATCACCAAAGGTTATCATCGGCTGACCTTTAAATTCAACCGGCACACCCATGAATACCTTAAGCCGTTTGTAAGCATTTTTGCCCTTAGGCTGCTTAAACGGAAGCATACCACGCATGGTTTTACGCAGGAAACGGTCCGGTCGTCGATAATGAAATGGACCACGCTCGGGCGCGCCTACTTCTAAAAATTCTTTGGCTTCTGACACTTTGCTTTTCTTTTTGCCAGAAAACACAGCTTTTTCAGCATTAAGAATGATTACTTCTTCGCCGTTTAGCAATAATTTGGCGACTTTACTGCACATCCTGCCAACGATTAAGCCTTCAGCGTTTACCAGAGTTATTTGAGATTTTGTTGTTTGCATACCATTCACCGAATAATTTTAACATTTGAACCCTTTGGGTTCTGCTCCAAAAGTTCAGGAATTGAAAGATACTTGGCCTTAGCAGCCTCAAGTTTTTCTTTCGCTTTGCCAGAGGCATCAAAGGATGCCACAGTCACGGCATGGCTCAGGTTGCCTGAAGCCAAGATTTTCCCTGGAACCACCACTACGTCAGCTTTTTTTGTGTTCCTGTTTATTGTACTCAGATTGACGGCGGCGCGTTGACTACGCGGTTTAGCTAAGTAGTCAGCTACATCCAGCCAGATGGCTGCTTGTTTTTCTCTACTTTCCTTCTTTAATAGATTGATAAGTTCAATTAGTTGCGGGTTTGTTGTTTTAGTTTCTCTCATTGTTGCTCAGCCTTTATTTGTTCTTCAAACTCGTCTAGTTGTTTGCCTAGCAGTTTTGTCGCTTCTTTGAGCACACGCTCAGGAGTAAGCGCACCTGTAGATTCAATGCTCATGATAAAAGCGTTCTTCTCCCACTCAATCTTTAGCGGCGAGGGCTTTTGTGGGCAAGCGTCAACACAGTCCATGCAAAGATTACAAGCCAAAAGATCTTGAACAACAACTTTTTGATCTTTGATACTTAGAACTTTCTTGGGACAAATGTCAGCGCATTTGGAGCAATCTTCACATTTTTCTGTCGGTGCAGTAATCTTGGGATAATATTTGTATGCGCACATAGAAACGGGCTGCCACTTTGCATGTGTCTTGCCTCTTCCAAGCCTGGCGTAAGCTTCAAGTTTAAGTTTCTGGTTCTTGGCCAGTTTGATTATCGGTATTTTATCAGATACTGGAAGAATCTCTGGGTTCTCTGAAACAATTTCCCCTGAATAAACGGTTCTTGTTCCATCCTTTGCCTCAGCATCCAATGTGAGTGTTACTCTGCATTGGGGACAACCGAATTCGCTTTTGCATTCACATTCTTCAGGCAGATTATAAGTATCTAAATCTGTTTTGAGCGGAGTAAGCCCAAGCCTGTGAGCAATGATTTCATCCTGCAGAATTGAAGAGTTTTCTATCATTACAACTTCTTCAATTGCCATACAAGGAACCTCAGCAAGCGCTAAACGACGCAAAGCGTTCATTAAAGGCACGTCCGCATCTCTGACGATTATGCGGAGGTTTGTATCGGTTTTTTCCAAGATTTCTATCTTCAACACTTGCTGACACTCCAATAAGTTACTATAATGGCTGTGCGGTCAATAGGAAATATCGGTGCATTATTTCAATTTTTCTGTCAATATGAAACGGAAGATGACAGTTTAGACGCGTCTTCCTCTTCTTCCGCCAGGTCTTCTGGTGCCGTCATGTGGAATTGGTGTGACTTCTTCGATGCGTTCTATGCGGAAACCAAACCTGGCAAGAGCGCGGATGGCTGCTTGTGCGCCTGGTCCCGGAGTTCTGGGTCCACTGCCTCCTGGAGCGCGAACTTTGATGTGGATGGCTGTGATTCCTTTGTCTCTTGCTACTTCTGCCGCGGCGGTTGCTGCACGCATAGCTGCGTATGGTGAGGATTCCATGCGGTCGGCTTTGACGAACATTCCGCCTGTGGTTCGGGCGATTGTTTCTGCGCCTGAAATATCGGTGATGTGGATTAATGTGTTGTTGTAGGAACTGTATATGTGAACGATTCCCCATCTATCATTTCGTTTACTACTGGCAGTGCTCAGAACTTGCCGCCTCCTCTTCCGCCTCTTCGGCCTCTACCAGGCGCTCTAATTTCAGGTTGTTTAGCTACAACCGTTAAACCGACACGCAGTGGGTGTTCTTGGTTTGCGACCACGCTTTCAGGAGAGTAAACAACTTTGGCTTCTTCATCTTTTTGCACTATGTAGCCAGGGATTGTTACTCTGCGGTTATCGATGGTTATATGCCCATGAGTGATTAGTTGGCGTGATTGGAAGATTGTTCTTGCTAAACCTTTACGGAATACGATTGTTTGTAGTCTGCGTTCCAGAATGTCTTCGAGTGTTAAGTCTAAAACGTTGTCTAATACAGCGGTTTCTTGAAGAATTCCGCGCTTTTTTAGTTGCGCAAGAAGTTCGTTTTCCATTTTTGCTCGTTCTTCAGGTGTTTTGCTGATGAGTGAACGAGCAATACCTCTGGCCTTAGAAAGTGTGGTTTTATGACGCCAGAGTTCATGCTTGTTTCTCAAGCCGTATTGACCTAGAAGTTTGAGTTCTTCTTGGAGAATATCTTTGCGCCAACGGAAACGTGGCGTATCGAATTTCTTACGTTGCTTCTTTGGGTCTCCCATATTTATTTGCCTCCTTCAGCTGGTGCAGCGCCTGGCTTTTGCATAAGGGCCTTCTTCTTGACACCCAAGGCTTTGCCTGCTCTCCCAGTGGTCTTTGTTCGTTGACCACGTACTTTCAGGCTGTATGCATGGCGGTATCCTCGCCAAGACCTAATTTCTTTGGCTTGATCGATATCGGTTTTATTCTTTAATGCGAGGTCAGCACTTAAAAGGTGAGAATCTTTGCCAGTTTCTGTATCTTTTCGGCGGTTAAAAAGCCAAGTTGGTATGTTGTATTTTGCTGGTTCCCTAATAACGTCTTCTATTTTTGCGACGTCTGAATCTGTTAAGTATCCTACTCGTAAGTCAGGGTTTATTCCTGCCTTTTTGAGGACTGCGTTTGAGAGACTGGAGCTTATCCCTTTGATTTGCCCTACAGCGTAAAAAGTCTTAAGGGTACCTGGAACGTCTGTACCCATGATACGAAGTATATGGCGATATTCCTGTGACATGCTAAATTTTCATCCGTTTTTTAACTTGAAGCATATACGAAATGAGTCAGTGTTTATTTAAACCTTCCTTTACAAAAATAGACACCGATTGAAACTTTGGAGTTCTATATTACATTTTTCAAGTTATGTAGAGACAAACGCTTTTCCACCTTATTATCATGCCCTTTAGCACATGGAAGTTAAATTGTCAAGCATAATTTACCTCTATTAAGACGATTATACCGCTTTGTACGATGCCAAAACAGCCATTTACACAAAACTTATTAACGAACTTAGCGAGCCTTATGATAGGGCAGTCAATTTTTGTATAAATTGGTTGCCTTAAAAAGACAGGAGAATAGAAATGCTACAGTTAAATAGCAAAGCGAAGCAAGCAATTGCGATTTTACTGCTCATTTCATTTGTTGTATCTATTGCCGCTATGATACCAACTACAAACGCACAAACGTCAACTAAAAAAACCTACGCGTTCATCGGTGCAACACCAAACCCCGTTGGAGTCAACCAAGAAGTTCTACTCCATCTCGGAATTTCTGAAGCTACTTCCGGAACATATGCTCAATGGAAAGGATTAACAGTCACCGTTACTAAACCTGACGGCACCACTCAAACTCTTGGACCTTACAACACTGACGCAACAGGTGGTACAGGCACAATTTTTGTACCGACTATGGAAGGAACCTACAAATTCCAGTCACATTTCCCTGCTCAGGAAATGGGAATGCCATTTGGCGCTCCAGGTACAATATATTACCTTGCCAGCGATAGCCCAGTAATTGAACTAGTAGTTCAAGCAGAACCAATACAATACCACCCAGGCTTTCCATTACCAACCGAGTACTGGACACGCCCAATAAACGCACAATTCTTTGAGTGGGCATCAATCGGAGGTAACTGGCTCTATCCAGCTGGAAGCTATACAATGCCACCCATCCATAAATTACACGAAGGTAACGAAGAAGCACCCGAAACAGCCCACATACTATGGACAAAACAATACGCGCCAGGAGGACTAACTGGAGGAGACCTTGGAAACTACCAATATGAAATGGGAGATGCTTACGTAGGAAAATTCTTGGGCTCAGTAATCATTGATGGTGTACTATACTACAATGCTTACCAAGCACAAGGAGGCACAGCCGTCGAACAGAATGTTATTGCAGTTGATCTTAAAACTGGTGAAGAATTATGGGTGAAAAACTGGAACAACAGCAGATTATCATTCGGTCAAGTGTTCTTCTGGGATGGTTTCAACTATCACGGCGCTTTCGCATACTTAATCACTGAAGCCAGCGGTACGTGGAATGCGTATGATGCTCTCACTGGTCGATGGGTATGGCGAATAAACAACGTTCCTTCAGGCTTCAACCTATATGGACCTAAAGGCGAAATCTACAGATACACAGTTAACACAGCAAACGGTTGGATGACCCTATGGAATTCATCCAGAGCCTTAAATCCACAAAACACTGGTTCAGTGGGTGACGGCAGCTGGGACGTCATTGGAGGCACGTATAACGGCAACAGAGGCATAGAATGGAACAAGACGATAGAAAAAGGCTTACCTGGCAGTGTCGCGGCCTACTCATTTAACAATATGATATTTGGATCCACATCTATGGCTTTCCCTGGCGCATCTGGTCCCACAATCACTAGTTGGGCAATCAGCACAAAGATAGGCGATGAAGGACGAACCATCTTCAAGAAAACGTGGAATACAGCAAACCCAGACGGCAACATAACATGGGTCTTTTGTGATACAGCATGGGATGACGATGTCTTCATTATATCAGCAAAAGAAACAATTGACTACTATGGCTTCAGCTTAAAGACAGGAGAGTTACTCTGGAAGACAGAACCTGAAAGCTACTTAGCATTCTATGACAAATGGTACGGTCCAGCTTTAGGTTATGGTAAATTCTACACTGGTCGAATGACTGGAGTAGTAACTTGCTACGACTTAAAGACAGGACAAAAACTATGGGCATATAACGTTACAGATAAATACGGCGAAATCTTGTGGAGCAAAAACTTCCCAATCGAATACCACTTCCTCACTGATGGAAAAATCTATCTATCCTACGGCGAACACTCACCAATCAACCCAACTGGACGCGGTGCACCATTCGTCTGCCTTAATGCAACAACCGGCGAAGAAATATGGACATTAAGTTGGGAAGCAAACTGGTGGGGCGGACACGCAATTATCGGCGATAACGTAATCGCTGGATTCAACGGATACGACAACCGCATATACGCTATCGGAAGAGGTCCAAGTTCTACCACAGTTGCAGCATCACCAAAAGTTTCAACACACGGCAGTACCGTTCTTGTTGAAGGCTTTGTGATGGATATATCTCCAGGCACAAGCAAATATGCATTGACAGCAAGATTCCCCAACGGAGTCCCAGCAGTATCTGACAGCAGCATGACTGATTGGATGCAATATGTACACATGCAGTATCCACGCCCAACCGATGTTACTGGTGTTGACGTGACAATCAGCGTGATTGATCCCAACGGCAACGTCTATGATGTTGGTACAGCAACAAGTGATGCACGAGGCTTCTACAGTTGCGTATTCGAACCAGAAGTCCCAGGCAAATACACCATATTGGCATCATTCGCAGGAACCAAAGGATACTATGGTTCGTTTGCTGAAACAGCCATAAACGTCGAAGAAGCACCGCAAGCTACAGAGCAACCAATTGTTGAAGAAAAACAATCCATGGCTGACATGTATTTCATTCCAGCAGTGATCGCTATTATTGTTGCAATCGCTATTGCCACAGTACTGATATTGAGGAAGAAACCATAAGAAATTAAGCATTACCTCAAAACAATCTTCCCTTTTTTAGTTTTTGCAGTAAATTTTTCTGTAGCAAACGTGGAGAATCCTGCGCTCAAGCGTTGAAAATTCAACATGACAGTACTGATTAATTAAATTTTTTAAGATTCAAATATACTGAAATCTGAAATTATTCGAACATGCACTTGCTCAACTTGGCTAACGCTTTGGCAAGCGAGACCTTGCAAATATTTATAAAGATAAAACATCAAACATGGACTTACAAATTTAGGGAGAAAAGAAAAATGCAAAACAAGAAACTTTTGATTGCGTTAGCTCTAGCAGTAATCTTAACCGTTCCAATAATAATGGAGGCTTCTAAATTAACAGTGCAAGCACTAGACGTACCTGTATACCTCAAAATCCACGCTGAACCCGACCCCGTAGGCAAAGGACAAACAGTATTCATCAGCCTATTCTTCACAAAACCAATACCCAGCGGAGTCTACCAGCAACTAACCGTAAACCTCATCAAACCCAACGGGCAAAACGAAACATTCGGACCATACACAGCAGACACCACAGGCGGAGTAGGCGGAATAGAATACACACCAACAGAAACCGGCAACTACACAGTCCAAGGCTTCTACCCAGGACAAACAATACGCGTCTCAAACGTCGACTACAAAATACTAGCCACACAAAGCGAACCAGAAACCTTCACAGTACAAGAAGAAGCAATACCAGGCTTCCCATACGTGCCGTTGCCAACAGAGTACTGGTCACGCCCAATATACTCAACAAACTTCGCGTGGGCAGCACTAGGCGGCAACTGGTGGGGACTCTACAAGCCATCATTCACTGACACCGGCGGATACGACGCAACAGGCAACAACTTCAACCCATACACGACGGCGCCAAACTCACCCCACATTATGTGGGTCAAACCAATGGCGCTTGGCGGACAACCAGGACTACCCATCAGCGGCGACCAAGAAAGCCAATACACCTCAACCTCAATCCTCTACCGCCAATTCGAACCAGTCATCCTAAACGGCGTCATATACTACAAACGCTACACCAACACGCCAACCACTGAAACCAGCGTTGAAACACCAGGCTGGGAAGCACTAGATTTGCGCACAGGAAAAACCATCTGGAAAAAAGACACCAAAAACACACTAAACTTTGGCTTTCTAATGCAGTTCCACACGATTCAAGAGTACGGAACCCAAGGCTTTCTCATGGGAAGCTGGAACTCAAGCGGATTGTTCGCTACTGGCCCAGCCACAAACGTCTGGGGCCTCTACGACCCAGTAACCGGCTACTTCATAGCAAACATAACCGGCGTACCAAGCACAACCGCCGCAGGACTAGTCGACAGCAATGACGACAATACGCAAGGAGCAGTCCTAATCCACCGGGTTGCTAGCGGCAACCTGTCAATGTGGAACTCAACAAGGTGCTTGATGACCAGTCCATCCGCTGCCACTATACGCCCATCAGGCAACATCCCCTACTCAAGAGGTATACAGTGGGAAAAACCAATAGCAACAACCCTTGGCGGCAACACAATCACTCCCGCACTGGGCATCGCTGGAAGAACACTAGAAGTAGTGCTCCTAAGCTCTTATCCAGCTGCACTTGCAACATTCAGCACTCAATTTGGCGAAGCATACGCTGTTGACGCAGGATACGACGCAATGACAGGCAACTTGCTTTGGGGACCCATAAACCGCACCTTGCCACGCTTCCATGAAGTGCCCATTGTGGCAACAGGCGGCGACTACTTTGTCCGACACGACAAAGACACCAACGAAGCATACGGCTACTCGCTAACAACCGGCAAGCAACTTTGGGGACCAGTCAAACTCCCAGGAACCGGACTTAGCACACTATCACGCGGCGCAGCAATCGCATATGACAAAGTCTACATCTGGGACTTCGGAGGCTACGTCAGCGCTATCGACCTGGCAACAGGAAAAATAGCATGGACGCTTGAGCCAAGATCAGCCGGATACGACACACCCTATGGCATCTACCCGT
>JAOZHV010000002.1 GCA_026014725.1 Candidatus Bathyarchaeota archaeon
TCCACATAAGGGGCATCGTTTTTCCTGTAAGGTCTTGACCTGCTGAAATTTATCCCTTTGATACTACAAAACTTTTGAACATGAGCATTTATAAACTCTGAGCCATTGTCTGAATGAATCGCAACTACAGGGATTGGAATTTTATCAACTATATCCTTAAGGGCAGCAGTACTCCACACCATTGCCTTGTTTCTGAGAGCTCTCAGTTCTGTCCAACCTGTAAAAATCTCTACTGCTGTAAGAGTATAGATAAACTCTCCTTTACCTGATGCTCCACAGTGATGCACAAGGTCTATCTCAAGGTATCCAGGGTCAGTGGGTTTGTCAAACCAGGACTCAACCTTTATGGATTTCTTAAGATTACTGCTAAAGGGATTACTTCTGTATGTCTTCTTTAGCTTTAAGCAATCTCTGTAGGGTTTAAGGAGTCTGTCTACTGTGGCAGGGGATATTCTGAGTAGTAGATGCTTTGTTTTCTCTGAAATAGAGTTTTTAATCTCAGGATGGCTGAAAAGTAACTCTGCATTAAGTCTTATGAAGGCTATTAAATGTTTAGATGAGGCAAAACCTGTCAAGGGCCAAATCTTTTTTAATGCATTGATTACTTCTTTGTCATATACTTTCTTTCTTCCTCTCTTTGATTTTTCACTAAGGGTTGCATCTGTGATTATCTGGAGATTACCTTGCCTTAGGACAACTTTTTTGGAGGTTCTTAAGAGATAACCTACATACTGTCTGTTTCTGTGTAGTATCTGAGAAAGTTCTGTAAGCATCTGAGATTTAAGTTTCTTTGATGCTTTTCTGTAAGAGTCTGCATTATGATTGATAATGACTAATCTTTCTTTCATGTTGTATACTCCTTTAGGTATGCTTGCAACCATCCATATCTCCTCCTAATTTTTTGATTGATGCCTAAAATAATAGGAGATAATGGATGGTTGCTACAATTTGCAATTATGAGGAAACAATCCCTTTTCAGCGAGATTATTTTTGAGGAAAGGCGCTTAATTGACTTTTTTAGCCCTCCTTTTTCAAAATATTTCCAGTTTTTGAACTTTTTTTGAGGTTAATATTACTAATGGATGAGGAGCAAAAATTAATCAAACAGATTATAGATGGAGATGAGGAGGCTTTAAGATTTATATTGAAGCATCTGAGTATGGCATATCCTCAACTAT
>JAOZHV010000003.1 GCA_026014725.1 Candidatus Bathyarchaeota archaeon
GCAATAGCCTTAGCGAAAAAGGCACTGCTCAAGCCCTTGAACGAAGCCAACGCCGACCCAGAAATCGCCCGCCTAGAACAAGAACTTCTGGAAGCAACAAACATGACAGGCATAGGACCCATGGGACTAGGCGGAAAAACCACGGTACTAGGCGTTCACATAGACTACGCGCACAGGCATCCAGCATCGTTTCCAGCAGCCATTGCCTTCAACTGCTGGGCTGCGCGACGCGCTTCTGCAAGAATCACTGTTGACGGCACAGTAGAATACTTAACGCACAAAAAGCCACCTCGCATTGAACCGTGATTTTGCAGCGCGTTTTTTGTTCGCTCTTTCCGAGAATCAACCGTTTCATAATGCTTGCTTCTTGGTTGTTTTTGTTCGAAAATATTCTTTCACAAGTTTTATAGTTACATGGAGACAAAAGAAGTAGATTTAATTATGGTCTGAGTCGGCATCGGCATCTGAAAGACTGGCAAAGTTCTGAGGGCTTTCTGTGGTGAGGAAACCAGTGAGCAGCAGAGAGCAAATGAGAACCAAGATATACGCGTATACTCTTTTCAAAGATGTCGCCTACCTCCTTGATTCTGTTTTCGGAACATGCCTGTTTGTGTCATTTTTCAACCGTCCTCAGCGGCATTACTGGTAGCGAAATTGCCTGAATGCGCTCTCCTTTAAGGCGTGGGCAAATGTATTATTATGTATTGTGATTTACGATTACAGATTTCAAAACCCAAAACAAAATCTCCCACGCAAAGATTGAGACTGCCAATACCAGTGTGCTCCATCAGTCTCTGATATATTGGTTTTTTCAAAATCTTCCTTTTATCCCTGCGGCAACATAATTCAAGCATCGACTCCAGCAAATCATGAGAGGAAACAACATGAAACTCTACTACTGCGAAAACTGCAAACACGCAATGCTGGAAACGCGACAAGCCCTACGCCACAGGCTGCGTCACCTAACCCACAAAATAAAACACGCAGAATACGAAGGAACATAACGCAACCGCCCTCCGCACCATATGC
>JAOZHV010000004.1 GCA_026014725.1 Candidatus Bathyarchaeota archaeon
TGGTTGTTGTAGTGCGCTCTGATTTTGCCCGCACTACTACATCTAAGCCAAGACGCGCAATCTTTATTCGAATGCAATCACGGGTTTTTCCCAGAGCCTTCGCTATGGCTCTTACTGACCTGTTCTCGCGGAGCATCTGCTCCAGCTGCTTCTCCTCTTCAGCAGTCCACGGTTTGCCCTTCATTTTCGAGTTTCACCTTCAAACTGAAATAGTGCTTCCTGCCGCGCGTCTCCTTAGTTGCTATTCCTCTGCCCACCAACTCGTTGAGAACCATGCTCTCGTGCGTACGCTTGCAGCCCGTGACCGCAGCGACTTCTCCAGCCAAGGCAGGCCTCCCCAACTTAGACAACGCAATAATCGTAGGCAGAAAACGCTCTGAAACCTGAACCTGCACAACAGGCATAGCGCTAACTTTAGCATCGATAACATCCAGCCGCTTAAACAGCTTCTCAAAGGCTGCCCTAACCTCAAACGCCCTCACGCCTTACCCTCACCGCTTAACGCCACGTTCACGTTGACTTTGGCTTTCCAATACGCCAACAACGCCACACCAACCGAACCGACAATGGCGCATATCGGGGCTTTGACCACATCAGGAATTGGCTGAGACGCAACATAAGTAGCCGCAGCCACACACGCGCTCCCAACAGCCACAAACGCCGCTTCCCCATTCTCACTTGTCTCCAACCTCATTCACCTCCGCGTTTACCAACAAAAATCCCAATAACCGTGCCGCTCAAGCCGGTAAGTGCAGCGAATATCTCGCTGTTCCATGTACGTAGTAAAGCCAAATGCGCAATTTCTATGGCAGCTAGGCAAACGGTCATGCCGATGCCGAATTTTACCACGTACACAAGCTGCTCATCAGGCTCCTCACTAACCAGCTTTCCACGCTGAACACGCCTTCGCGTTAAGGCTCGTTTAATCGGGTCTGCCATGAGTGCTCAACCTCCTCTGAAAAGTCCGATGGCGGTTAGATTGGCTGAAGACCTTGCGGTCCTTCATCAAAAAACTATTCACCAAGCCCGTAGCCACCTGCGGCGAAAAATGCCCACGCTCAATAACCACAACGTTCACAGCCCAACTCAACGGAATAGCCGTATAATCCAAATCGTACAAGCCATCCGCATACTGAAAACTGTTCTGAGCCAAAACTATATGCTTAGTCTGGTTGCCGAGCAAGCCAACAAAAACGCCCCAACTCTTAACAGGGACATCAATGACTCCAGCGTAACTGCTGCTTTTGCCAGTGCTTGCATCGCACCATTCCACGCAAACAACATCGCCAGAACTCAACCCTTCCACGGTTTTCTTAAGACTGCCTTTCTTCAAAGTCTATAATACCTCCTGCAACTCTAAACTGAAGCTTCTGTGATTCTGCGCAGCCACATCAACCGCCGAGAAGCTTACGTTAGTTATTTTGACGTTTGTGCTGCTCACGTTCCTAACAGCCAGAGTGCTTGCAAAAGCTAATGTGGCGCCTGCAGCGGTTTTCTCCTCAAAATACTTCACGAGGCTACTCGCCCAAGCAACATCCTGCTCGAAACAGTCTAGTTTAAACGTGCGCACGTAGCCGAATACGGAGATTTTTCTTTTTGCCGTGCCGTTCTCCCACTTGTCAAATGCCGTTGATAAAGGCGTCAAGTCCTCTTCCCAGTTGACCACGTTCAAGGTTTGGCTGTCTAATGTAACGCTCATGGCGAAGGCTCCAGCTCCACATCAATAACTGCTCCAAAATTGAAGTCTTCAGGAACACTGATTCGTCCAGCCCTCAGCTCGTTTATGATGACGAGCAGTGCCAGCTTTGCATCCTGCAGCGTCAAAGGTCTCCCGAGCAACTCGCGGATTCTTCTAAGCCGCTCAAACAGATCCTGCTTCTTCAACGCGAAAGCAAACATGGTTCCGCTGCCCGCGGGGTTATCGTAAGCTATTGTCAGCGTCACTTCGCCTGTGGTTGTGGACACCTGAGTAATTTTAACGGTCAAACAACATCCACTCCAATGTGGCTTATGCAAGCGCCTAACCCGCTGACATACAGTGAAACTGTGTCAATCTGCACAGCATCAAAAAGGTAGCTGTAGACCAGCAAACCCGTGCCGCTGGCAGAGCTGAAATAATCTGTGGCGTCGCCAAAGCTTACCGCCCGCTTCTTTCCAACCTTCACGCTTTTAGTCGGGTTCAGGTCTAACGGTTCAAGCATCAAATACAACGTGCTATTCTGCGCAAAATTCATGGCTACAGGCTCGCTGAGGCTGCCGAAAAGCAGCCAAGGACAAGCATAAACGCTAATGTTCACTGTAGTGCTGCCGTTGTCTTTGGTAATGGCGAAGCTGTGGCTGCTTCCAACGGTTAAAGTGCAATAGTATGTGGCGCTCGCGTTTTCATAGTTTGCATCGTCCTGGTTGCGCTCCGTCCAAGTGATTTGCGAGCCGTCAACGCTTAAGGAAACACCGTTCGTCAACGAGTCGCCTGGATTCTCAAAATTCGTCTGAGCGCCTGCGGTTTTTGCCCAGACACGAACCATAAACACAGCGTTCTTCAGTGAGCCAACAGGCAGAGTGGAGCGGTTCGCCACCGTCAGGTTAATCGTGGATGAGTAGTTGTTAAGTGCTGAGCCTGCTTCGTCGGTGAATTTGGCTTTGCCCAGTTTGAAGTTGCTGATGCTGGAGCCCGCGCCTGAGCTGCTGTCTTCAACAACAACCGCGTGCGTGCCCGAAGCCACGTAAGCTATGCCCGTGAAAGTTCCAGTACCAACATTGTTCTTGCCCCAAACATAGTAACTCCCGATTTTTAGCCGTACATTGTATCCTGAAGTGTTGAGTTGAAAACTGAAAACCACAAGCGAATTTGCTGAAAGCACTATGTTTCCGTAGTTTTTGAGTGTGCCCCATGACCGCGAGAAAGAACGAGTATAAGTCGTTGAATCATCAATTAAGTTGCTCTCGTTAGTTAGCTGCCTCACTTGCTCAACAAGAATAACCATTTTTAGAATCTGCCTCCTGTCCGTATTCGCTTCCGCGTGGAAGACGCAACACTGCTGGAAGCCTCAACGATCACGGTTCTCAGCTTCTGCATAACCCGTTGCGCGGCAGCCTCAACAGTTGCGCGGTCCGCGTTACCCTCAATCGTTATCAGAGGCGCATACAAGTTAACCACGCCTGAGCCATTGCCTGCCGGTAAATTGCCGAATTCACGCAGCGGCACAACAGCTTCAGGGCCAGCCTCACCGATTAAAGCCAATGTTGGTCCCGTTACGATTCCGCCTTCAGCGAAGCCTAACGCTTTGCCGATTCCGCCGAAGAATCCGCCTACCGCATTGCCTATTCCGCTTAAGCCGTTCCAAATGGTGCCTAAGAAATCAGCGATAGGCTTCAAAACGTTAATGTAAACCCAGTTCAACGCGTCAAAAACTGGTTTAATGAGGTTGTTGTAAGCCCACGATAACCCGTTCGCAAAAGCATTCCACGCACCCAGCAAAGCGCCTCCTATAAAGTTGCCAAGCGGAACCAGCACGTTATCCCACAACCACTTCAAACCATTATAAACAGTGTTCACAGCGGTAGAGAGGGTGTTCCAGACCCAGACGAGCCCCTGCAGAACGCTCATGAAGTAGCCAGCGAGGAAATTGCCTATTGGAACGAAGATGTTGTCCCAAATCCACTTTAACCCGTTGTAAACCGCGTCAACAGCGCTACTGAGCACGTGCCACGCCGCAGTTAACCCTTCCCAAACGCCGATAAACGTGCCCACAATAAAATTACCCAAAGGAACGAGCACGTTTTCCCACAGCCATGTTAACGCGGCGGTTACCGCTTCAAGAATAGGCTTAAAGAAGTCTCCAAGCGCTTTGCCAATAGCGTCTATCGCGGCGCGGAATTCTGGGCACGCGTTGTATGCGGCGATTAAGGCGCCGATGATTAAGCCTATGGCGGCAACAACAGCCACAATCGGGTTTGCTGCAAGA
>JAOZHV010000005.1 GCA_026014725.1 Candidatus Bathyarchaeota archaeon
GAAAACACGTAAAATCACGTTCATAACTGCACGAAAAAGCTGGATGCACTTTAAATCGGTCTTTGCTCAGTTGCATAACAAAAGTTCGAGTTTAGCGGTTCAAACGCGCACACTACAGTGAAGTGCGGGGGGTGGGATTTGAACCCTACCATCAGTGGCGACGTTTCCCGCTATCCCTTTTTTTGGGTTCTTGCTTGCAAGCTGCTTTCGGAGGTGAATTTGATGGTTGAAAAAGTTGTGAAGTGTCCAAAGTGTGGTTGCGAGAGAGTATACAAAGACGGAATACGGTACACGTGTAACGGGCAAGTGCAGCGGTATCTTTGCAGAAACTGCGCCCTACGATTTTCAGAGGAGGCGGCCACACTCAGATGGCATAAATAGGGGTCGCTGGGATTTGCTCCCGGCGGTCAGTGGCGACATCTCCCGCGATCCACTTTTTTCAAAGTTTCAACTTTTAGAGCTTCATTCTTGACAGGCGCAGAGTATTCAGAAGGACCAGCATAGTTACGCCATCATCGCCCGCAGCTACAGTAAACC
Source organism: Candidatus Bathyarchaeota archaeon (assembly GCA_026014725.1). Lineage (NCBI taxonomy): Archaea > Thermoproteati > Candidatus Bathyarchaeota > Candidatus Bathyarchaeota archaeon. The sequence continues at coordinate 538 of JAOZHV010000005.1, forward strand.
ATAATGGGATAAGCCCCATTAGCCCCAACGTGCCAAGTGCTATTTTGATCGCTAATGAGGCAGCTATGTTTTCCTTCGCTATTCTCATGGTCTTGCCGCTGAGCCTCAAAAGATACGGTATCTGAACGAGTTCGTCCTTGACCAGAACAACATCAGCTGACTCTAGGGCAACGTCGACACCGCTTCCTCCCATGGCGATTCCCACGTCAGAAGCTGCAAGCGCGGGAGCATCGTTGACGCCATCGCCTACCATGGCAACTGACCCTTTTTCCGCTCTAATCTCATTCAGAAGTCTGAGCTTGTCTTCAGGCAAGAGTTCTGCATGCACCTTGTCAATTCCTAATTCCTTCGCTGCATCTTCAGCGATTTCCCTTTTATCTCCAGTTAGCATAACGGTGTGGATTTCATCTTTCTTAAGCTGATTAATGGTAGACATTGCATCGTTGCGGACTGTGTCCATGAGGCAAACTGAGGCTTCGCCGACCTTCTCTATAGCTATGCAGATGCCTGTGTGCGTTTCATTCTCGTAAAACTCCACAATTTTCCCACAACTGCAGCCGTAATCTCTTACAAGGTCGATGTTTCCGATGATGACTTCTGAGCCGTTGACCCTGCCGATTATTCCTCTTCCTGAGATCTCTTCTATGTCGTTGACTTCGAGCTTGTCAAAAGATAGTTTTTGCTCTTTCGCCTTGCTAACGATTGCTTTGGCAATTGGGTGATCTGAAAACTGTTCTAAGGCTGCAGCATAAGTCAGCACTTTCGAATCTATGGTTTCGTTGGACTTGAGTTCGTGAACGATAGGTCTTCCAAAGGTGAGTGTACCTGTCTTGTCGAACACGACGGCCTTGATTCTGGCTAGCTTTTCAACGTAGACGCCTCCTTTGATGATGGCGCCTTTTCTGGCTGCTATGGTGACTGCTGTGAAAATCGTGGCGGGAACTGAGATGACAAAGGCGCTTGGGCAAGAAATCACGAGGAGTATTAGTGATCTGTAAACCCATTCGCTGGGTGTGCCGCCTCCAAAGGAGGAGCCGAGGACGGCTGTTAGTGCTGCCAGTAAAACTACGAGAGGGACATAGATTCGCGCGAATTTGTCTACAAGTTTCTCTATGGATGCTTTTCTCTTCCGTGACTCCATCACTAGCTCGACTATTCTTGAAACCAGGGTGTTTTCGGCTTTTTTGGTGACTGCAACTTTGAGAACGCCGTTCAGGTTTAGCGTGCCTGCATAAACGTTGTCGCCAGTCTTCTTTGAAATAGGAACTGATTCTCCGGTAACTAGTGACTGGTCGATCGATGACGTTCCTTCGGTGATTGTTCCGTCTAGGGCGATTCTTTCGCCTGGCCTTACAAGGATAATCATCCCGAGCTGGATTTCCTTAGTGCCAAGGCTGTTTTCTGTTCCGTTGACGAGAACGTTTGCTTTGTCAGGCATGAACTTGGAGAGAGTCTCAACGGTTTTTCTTGCTCTGTCAGCTATGTAGTCCTCGAAGTACTCTGCCAGGGAGTAGAGGAACAGGACCATTGCTCCTTCGTATAGGAAATCAAGGTATGCTGCGCCTAGGGCTGCTACTGCCATGAGGAACTCGATTGAAAATCTTCGTTCGAGGACGAGTTCTTTGAGGCCTTTGAAGCCGATGTATGCGCCTGCGGCGATGACTGAGGTGTGAAGCATTATGATGGAGACGGATGCTGGCTCGTTGAGGATTGGTATGATGAAGTTGAGTGGAATGCCTTGGAAGAAAAGGTCTAGGAACCCTGCAATGACTATGGTGATTCCTAAGGCTACGGCTATCTTGAGCCAAACGCCTCTTCCCTCTTCCTCTTCGAAGCTTTCGCTTTCGTCTTTGCTGTGGTCAGACATTTTGTTCATTTTTATAGAAGCCTAGAATCGTATATTAAAATAGTGCTAAATTTCACCGTGGAAATATTAATAAGATATTAGTCTCAAATAAGAAAGTTAATGGTGGTTTCGATGACGGTTGTGAGTATAACACTCCCGAGCGAGCTTCTTGGGAAATTCGACGAGTTCATGGGGAACAGGGGATACTACAGCAGATCAGAAGCTTTCCGCGATGCGGTGCGTTCTCTTATGGCTGAATCGGAGCTTGCAAAACTTGAAGCTGGCAACGTAGCCGCAGTGATAATGACGACCTGTGAATATGCTAGGAAGGATGTGGATTTGAAGATAACCGAGTTGAGGCATGAGTTTGACGATGTTGTTATAGAAAACGTTCACCGGCATATTGAGGACAAGTTTTGCATCGAGATTTTCATTTCTCAAGGGAACAATGATAGGATACTGAACCTTGTCAATAGGCTGCGGGGAATGCATGGGATTCTGCAGGTCAAAGCTATGTTTATGCCACTGTAGCTGTCTCGCCTCTTTGGCATGCCTTGTTCTCTTTTTGCTGTCTATCTTTGAATGTTTGTTTCTGGATTTGCGCGAGGAAGCCTTATAAGCCCGTTATGCTCGTAGTATATTAGTATATTAGAATATCTTGGGGTATTGGATGATGATAGACAACGCCAAAACACGCCACGATTTGCTTTGGAGAGATGTTTCAAAACTGTTTCACAACTGTTTCAGCAAACTATCAAATCATTCGAATACTCTAATAACATTAACAGAGGTGAACTGAATGAAAACCTGGAAAATAGCAACAATCGCCGCCTTAGGATTGGTGGCTCTAACCGTGACAGTTGCCACAGCCTACGCATACTGCTGGTGGGGACTAGGAACACAAACCCCATACAACGCTTACACAGGAACCACAGTTCCAACTACACAGATCCCTGCTCCGGTAACCCAGACAAACACTCAAACACCAACGCTCTACACGCCGCAATTTACCACATCCGGATACGGGTATAACGGGGGTTGGGGCGGATGCATGGGACGTTGGGGCAATGGTGCCTACGGCTACCCAACAACCGGAACCGCAGCTCCCTTGACAATAAACCAAGCCGCTGAAGTGGCAAAAACCTACGTAGCTTCGCTAAACAACCCTGACCTCGCAGTTGATCATGTTGAAGAGTATACTGGTAACTTTTACGTTCAAGTGGGCGAGACAAGCACTGGCTATGGAGCCTTTGAATTGCTCATCGACAAGTACACTGGCGTGGTCAGACCTGAAATGGGTCCGAACATGATGTGGAACACAAAATACACTTTCGGAAACGGCTGGTGCAACTGGGTAAGAGGCACGACAACTGCAACACCGACAGTTACAGTCGAACAGGCTAAGGCGAATGCGCAGCAATACCTTGATAGCTACTTGCAGGGCGCAACAGTCAGCGATGCAACAACTTTCTACGGCTACTATACTCTTGAAGTGCTCCAGAACGGCAGCCCCTATGGAATGCTTAGCGTCAACGGTTTCACTGGTCAGATCTGGGTCCACACCTGGCACGGAACATTCGTTCAAGAGCTGACAGTTAGCTAAGGCTGCGAAGCATGCAAAGAAAACGTGATTCTCCCTTTTCTTTTGTTATTAAGAAAATTTAAGAGTGTGTTACAATGTTAGAATATTCGAAGGTGCAGGATATGGCAGAGAAAGCAAAGATTGACATGACAATTTACGAGTTGCAGGCTGAGATTTCAAAGACGCTTGCAAACCCCATCAGACTTGCTGTTTTGCATTCTCTCAGAGAGGGGGAGAAGACCGTGAATGAGCTTTCTGAAATATTGGGTGCGCGCCAGTCGAATCTTTCTCAGCATCTAGCGGTATTGCGACAAAGGGGCATCGTTAAGACGAGGAAGCAGGGCGCCAGCATTTTCTACAGCACTTCCAATCCTAAAATCAATCAGGCTTGTGACATGGTTCGCGAGGTTTTGCTGGACCAGCTTAAGCAGAAGCAAGAGCTGGCAAAAGCCTATCCTTGAAGGTTCAGCTGGGGGTTAATTGATAGATGTGTCCTTTTGGGTTTGGTTGCGGTTGTGGTTCAGGGTCGAATGATAAGGAGCGGGAAGTTGTTCACGAGGTCGTTCGCGAAGTCGTTATGATTCCCTGCAAGTATTGCGGGGCTCTCTTTGCCCAAACCGCGACATTTTGCCCGCATTGCGGAGCAAGGAGAACCGTCTAAGAATCTGCTGGAAGATTGCTCGCAAACAGGTAAACCTTCGTTTGCATGAGCATCCCGACGAGCTTGATTAGTTTGACCATTTTGTCCGAATCAGCGTTTTCAATGCACTTCGCATAGTCGGATGTTTTTCCGAAGGGTTGATGTCTGCTAACAGCGAACTCCTTTTCAAAACGTGGATGCTTATTCTTGATGAATAGTTCCTTGAGCTTCTCTCTCGCTCCGGAATTTAAGGAGGCAAGTTTCTGCGAAACGTAGCGTCCACTGCTCAAGAGGTGCAAATTGAAACCGAGTTCAGAAAGTAGCGACGCAATCGCTAAGATACTCTTGGTGGGTTTTTGCTCGGTGACTTTTTGAAGCCCGGCTTTTTCCGCGAAGGGGTTATACTTTGCCATGACTGCAACCATCTCGATACATGGCGTCCCAGCCAGAGCTAGGGTCTCACGAATTATTTTGGTGCCTAAACCTATTGTGCGATACTTAGGGTGAATTACAACGCGATTGATGATGCTGAGTTGCCTGTTTACTTCTCTCATCGGCATGTGTGGCAGCACAAGCCTTCTTCCGAAGCAGTTGGGCGGAGGATAACAGTAGACTATCACGCCACAGAGCTCATCCCCGCGTTTTAGACGAAAAATACTGCGAGGAGCCGCGACTAAGTGGCCTCGATAATGGAAGGCGCTGAGTCTATGCCAGTCAGCTATTGTTCCTCGCTCTATCTTCATTTCTCGGATGAGGCTGCATTCTGCTGCGGTAGCGTTGGGATAATACTTGACTTGGATTTCTTGCCCGAATCGCTTATGCACATGAACACTTGGGTTCAGATCCTCTAGCAGGTCATTATGAGTTGTCGCTGCTATCACGGCTTTGCCTTGTTGCCTGGCGATCTTCTGCAGGTTAAAAGCGATTATCTTTGCTGTGTCTCTGTCTAGGCATGCGGCGAATTCGTCCATTAGCCACCACTGCTTGCCCGATTCGATGAGTTTGGCGATTCTGTAACGGTACTTTTGGCCGTCACTCAGCTGCTCGTATGTACGTAGGAAAAGGAAAGCATCGTTCAGACCTACTTTGCTCAGGAGCTCGAGTCCTTCTTCCACGGTTGCCCCGACAGTCTCGATGAGCGGTTTCTCGGTGTCTACAGTGATCTCGTTCAGATCGGCAGCTTCCTCACATAGGTCTTTTCTCAATGCTCGTAGTAAAACGGATTTTCCGCTGCCGCTGTCTCCCGTGATATAGACAATGTCTGTTGGGCTGATTTTCAGTTCGGTGTCTAGGACTGTGAATTTCTGGGCTTCGTCAATTCCCAGTCCGAAGGCCTCTGCGATCACGAGGGCTCTTGGAGTGAGTTTCACGGTGGTTTCGTATGATATGTTGAAGCTGAATTTGCCTTGCTCTCGGTCGTATGTCCTGCAGACCTGTCTGACTCTGAAGTGATCGGTTCTATCTCTCATCTTGATCCTCCTCAAATTCTGCGTTTGGCGATTCTGGGTAAGATTGCGAGGAAGGGTTCAGGCGCCATTGTCACAGTGGCGTAAACCGACAAGGCAATGCTCCAGAAGACATCGTCGTGTGTTCCGTTCGGATGGCTAAAACCCACGGCTCCATCCTTTCGCAGCTCGTAGCGTTCCACGTTAAGCTCGGTGCAGATGTCTCCTCGGTAGGGGCGCTCCCAATTCAACAGTGGATAGAATAGCCTTTGATCCATCATTCGCTGTTTGAGCAGACTTGCCATCTCACTTTTGCGGGGCAAGGAAAAGTTGACGCCTTCTGCGTTGTTTATGCCCGCGTTCTCCATGTCAGAGATGATGCTTGGGCCTTCCCTTGTGAAGTCTACTCGGATTTTCTCGAAGCCACCCCAGCGGTCCTGAACTGCTTTAATGTAACCCAAAACGTGAGCATACTTTGTCGGCTGCTGAAACACCTTCAAATGCCTAAGCAGAAGCCTATCATTCACCCGCTCAACAACCGAGAACACACAATAGTCTCTTGTCTGCGCCAAGTCTAAGCCACCGAAGAACTCGCCTTCACAGCTATCTTCTGGATTGAATTCTTGCAGGTCTTCCCCGCAATTCTTCACCGTGCCCACACACGAAACAATCAGGCTTTGGGCAAGCCAAACGTCTTCGTCTTCAGCCCACTCTGCCTCCATTTCACGGCGCCATCTTGCTGGGTCATCTCCAAACTGGCGTTTAATGCGCGCAATCATTTCTGGGCTCAGCGGGCCATTGGGCGCCAAAGCTTTCTCCCAAGTGAAGTGATGTCTTGCAAAATCCGAGTAGTCTCGGTGATTGCACATTTTCCAAAATAGGGCATCCGTGTTAAACGGCGTACTGCTAGCAATCAGTTTACCATTGGTTGTTCCCAAAGTGAATAAAATTGCGTCATACAGGTCTTCATCGTTTGAGGTGAAATTGGTTTCATCCCACCAAATCCGGTGAAACGTGTTACCTCTAATAGTATCGGGATTATTAGGAAAAGCCTCAATTACTGAGCCATTGGGCAAAGTTATTCTGGTTTTCTGCACATGTAAGCCTTGCTGGGGAAGGCTGCGACAAAAGCTGGCTACACGCCTTATGTTGAGTTTAGTTTGACGCCAACTAGGTCCAATGAACCCAATGTTCAGGTCTTTATTCTCATAAGCATCCTGCAAAAGCAAGCCACCTATGCTAGTGCTTTTTCCCGTTTGCCTCGGCCATCGTACAGCCAAAAACTGGTTGTTTCGGTAAAGTTCCGCTAATTCCATCTGGTAAGTAAACGGCTTGAGCCTGCAGACTTCAACGAAAAACCTTGCGGTGTCGCCCTTCACAGAATTAACCTCTGCAGCTTTCGCTGCGTCAACAGCCATAGCCTCTTCCCGTATCTGCATGCGCAAGGCGAATGCGTCAGTTGCGTGCCACGTTCTGGGACTTTGCCTTCTCCTCTGCAAGCCTCTGCTTCAACTCCAAAACCTCAGCCTCAAAACCACGGTAATCCAAGTAATCCGCGAAAAGTTCCTTGTAGATCTTTACGCCCTGAATTATGCTCCGCAAACGCAAAGTCTCTGCCTGTTCGAGCCCTGGCTGATCCAACGCCTTCAATGCTGCGCTTAGCACTTTCAGCTGTTCTTCGATGCTGGGAAGCTCCGAGGGCAAAACTAAACTGGTAGTAGTAGTCCTTTGTGATTCAGAGTGGACGACTACTTCTAACCCTAGACGCGCAATTTTCTTTCTTATGCAATCCCTAGTTTTGCCCATAGCTTTCGCTATTACCCGCACAGATTTGTTTGCCTGCAGTAGTATCTGCAGCTGCTTCTCTTCTTCAACTGTCCAAGGCTTTCCCTTCATTTTCAAACTTCACCTTTAAACTGAAATAGTGCTTTCTGCCACGCGTCTCCTTAGCTGCAATTCCCCTGCCCACCAACTCGTTAAGAAGCATACTTTCATGCGCACGCTTGCAACCCGTAACCGCAGCAACCTCTCCAGCTAAAGCGGGTCTCCCAAACTTCGACAAAGCAGAAATAGTGGGCAGAAAACGATGCGATACCTGCACTTGCACCTGAGGCAACGCGGTTACTTTCGCATCGATGATGTCCAGCTTCTTTAGGACTTTGTCGAAGTAGGCTCTTTCCTCGTAGTGCCTCACGCTTTCCCCTCACCGCTTGACGCCACGTTGACGTTGATTTTGGCTTTCCAATATGCCAAAAGCGCCACTCCAACAGAGCCGACTATGGCGCAGACTGGCGCTTTAACAGCGTCAGGAATTGGCTGAGTTGCAACATACGTAGCCGTAGCCACGCAAGCGCTTCCAACAGCCACAAACGCCGCTTCTCCATTCTCACTTGTTTGCACGAATCATTCACCTCCGCGCTTCCCAACAAAAATCCCAATAATCGTGCCACTTAAACCGGTAAGTGCAGCGAAGATTTCGCTGTTCCATGTACGTAGTATGGCCAGATGCGCAATCTCAATGGCAGCCAAGCAAACGGTCATGCCGATGCCGAATTTGACCACGTACACAAGCTGCTCATTAGGCTCCTCGCTCACCAGTCTTCCACGTTGAACGCGCCTTCTTGTGAGTGCTCGTTTAATCGGGTCTGCCATGGGTGCTCAACCTCTGCTGAAAAGTCCGCGGACGATTAGACTGATTGAAGACCTTGCGGTCCTTCATCAAGAAGCTATTCACCAACCTGCTGGCAACTTCCTGCGGAAAATGACCACTCTCAATGACTGAGACATTGACCGCCCAGCTAAGCGGAATAGCCGTATAATCTAAATCGTATACGCCGTCGGCATACTGGAAACTGTTCTGAGCCAAGACTATGTGTTTGGTTTGGCTTCCAAACAAGCCGACAAATACGCCCCAGCTTCTAACTGGAACATCAATAACTCCGGCGTAGCTGCTGCTCTTGCCAGTGCTCGCGTCACACCATTCCACGCACACAACATCGCCCGAATTCAGTTTCTCAACGATTTTCTTCAAACTACCCTTCATTTTTACAAGATCTCCTGCAATTCCAAAGTAAAACTTCTAAGATTCTGAGCCGCAACATCGACTGCCGAGAAGCTTACGCCGGTTATTTTGACGTTTGTGCTGCTCACGTTCCGAACAGCCAAAGTGCTCACGAAAGCCAACAGGGTGCCTGCAGCAGCTTTATCCTCAAAATACTTCACGAGACTGCTCGCCCAGGCAACATCCTGCTCGACGCAATCTATTTTGAACGTGCGAACGTAACCAAACACAGTCAAGTTTCGCTTTGCCGTTCCATTATCCCACTTGTCAAACATCGATGACAAGGGCACTAAGCTTTCATCCCAGTTCACTACGTTCAAAGTTTGACTATCCAAGGAGACGCTCATGGCTCCAGCTCCACGTCAATAACAGTTGAGAAGTTGAAGTCTTCAGGAACCCCGCTTTTTCCAGCCCTTAACTCGTTAACGATGGCAATCAGAGCCAGCTTTGCATCCTGCAACGTTAATGGCCTACCGAGCAACTCACGAACCTTTCGAAGGCGCTCAAACAAATCTTCCTTCTTCAACACGAAAGTGAACATGATTCCGCTTCCCGAGGGCTTGTCATAAGCGATTGTCAAGGTGACTTCACCAGTTGAAACTGAAACCTGAGTTATCTTGACGGTCAACGCGTGTCAACTCCTATGTAGCCCACGCAGCCGCCTAAACCTGCAAGGTAGAGGTTGACGTCAGAAACCGAAACTACGTCAAGCGTGCAGCTAAAGCTCAACAAGCCAGTTCCTGAGCCGGTGCTGTAGTAGTCTGTGGCGTCTCCGAAGCTTACTGCACGTTTCTTTCCGACACCTACCGTTTTGGTTGGATTCAAGTTTAGAGGCTCAAGCATCAGGTACAGCGTTGAGCCTTGCGGGAAACCCAAAGTCACAGGCTGATTAACAGTGCCGAATAGCAGCCAAGGCGAAGCGTAAATGCTGATGTGCACTGCAGTGCTGCCGTTGTCTTTGGATATGGCAAATGAGTGCGAAGTGCCAACCGACAGGCTACAGGCGTACATTGCCGAGGCGCCATTGTTTGTTCCCGTGTCTTGATAACGCTCTGTCCAATTGACTTGGGCACCATCCACAGCTAGAGAAACTCCGTTTGTTAAGGAGTCTCCAACATTCTCAAAGTTAGTTTGCCCGCTTGATGTGATCGCGTAGCAGCGGACTATGAACACGGCGTTTTTCAAGGCGCCTATCGGAGTTGTCCTTGAAGAGACCGTGAGGTTTATCGTGCTTGAATAAGCAGCAAGAGCGGAACCAGCCTTATCCAAGAATTGAGCTTGCCCAAGCTTAAAGTTAGACACAGTCACCGTTGCACCATTATAGTAGCCTTCTGCTATTACGGCGTGCGTTCCAGCTGCAACGTAAGCCACACCCGTATAAGTGCCACTGATTGATCCGCCAAAGCGGTAAGCAAACACATAATAACTGCCAATTTTTAGCCTTACTCCGCCGTAGCCTGCCGAAACCTGAAAACTAAACACAACAAGCGCCGCAGAAGCCAACGTAATGTTCCCATAGTTCTTGACGGTTCCCCAGCCACTCGTAGTATAAGCATAAGCTGTAGCATCATCTATCAAGCTACTCTCGCTTGCCAGAAGCCGAACTTGCTCAGCCAACAAAACCATCAGGCAAACACGCTCCCCATACGGATGCTCTTCGTAGAAGGCGCACTGCCACTCGTAGCCTCAACAACCACTGAGCGCAACTGCTGCATTACCCGCTGAGCCGCAAGCTCCACAGTTTCCTTATCAGCTGAGCCCTGAACCCAAACCAAAGGCGCATTAATGTACACCGTACTGCCACTGCCTCCAGGCAAGCTTCCGAACTCCCGAAGAGGCACAACAGCTTCAGGACCAGCCTCACCGATCAAAGCTAAAGTTGGTCCCGTTACGATGCCGCCTTCAGCGAAGCCTAACGCTTTGCCGATTCCGCCGAAGAAGCCGCCTATGGCGCTGCCTATGCCGCTTAAGCCGTTCCAAATGGTGCCCAAGAAGTCAGCCACCGGCTTCAAAACATTAACGTAAACCCAGTTCAGCGCATCAAATACTGGTTTGATGAGGTTGTTATAAGCCCATGACAGCCCGTTTGCGAACGCATTCCAAGCACCAAGCAAGGCTCCGCCGATGAAGTTGCCAAACGGAACCAGCACATTATCCCACAACCACTTCAAACCATCATAAACAGTGTTCACAGCAGTAGAGAGTACGTTCCAGACCCAGACGAGCCCCTGCAGAACACTCATGAAGTAGCCAGCGAGGAAATTCCCTATTGGAACGAAGATGTTGTCCCAAATCCACTTCAACCCATTATAAACCGCGCCAACAGCGCTGCTGAGCACATTCCATGCTGAGGTTAACCCTTCCCAAACGCCGATGAACGTGTTTACAATAAAGTTGCCTAAGGGAACAAGGACGTTCTCCCAAAGCCATGTTAACGCGACGGTTACAGCTTCCAGAATAGGCTTAAAGAAGTCTCCAAGCGCTTTGCCAATAGCGTCTATCGCGGCGCGGAATTCTGGGCACGCGTTGTATGCGGCGATTAAGGCGCCGATGATTAAGCCTATGGCGGCAACAACAGCCACAATCGGGTTTGCTGCAAGA
>JAOZHV010000006.1 GCA_026014725.1 Candidatus Bathyarchaeota archaeon
GACTCGCAGTCTGTTGACTCCGCTGGCTCAGCGCTGGTTGCTGAAGCTTTCGACTCGCTGAAGAAGGTGCAGATCGGCATTGCTGGCGGGGACTTGGCTGCTGCATCCGTTGCGAACCAGATGCCGTGGGTCATGGCTAACTTCGCCTCCGGCACGACGGTAGCCGCCTACAAGGACGGCTTGCTAAGAGCTGCCTTGCGGGACGACTTCTGCACGTACTGGCCTGTTGCAAGCAGCAACATGATCGGCGTGGGCGGACCCATCGCGAACCTGTTCTCGTACTACGCGAACGACTGGACAGACGCGTTCTACGGCATATGGGACTTCGCAGGCACAGCCTACAGCAACAAAATCGCGCCAATCACGTGCTGGAACAGGGCTTGGTATGGCTCTTACAACACGTATGAAAGCAGCGACACCGTCGGCTACGCCGTCATCGCCACCCACAAAGACATCAACGGCACAGTGCTCTTCACCGTCTGGGGCAACTGGGGCAGAGACACCTACTACGCCTCGCTCTGGCTGCACGGTGACGAAGCACGCGGCCTAGAACCAGGCATCATCGAACTGCAACGCGCGCCCGCAGGCGTCACCGCGATAATCCTCAAAATCAACTACAGCCCCAACCCGTACCACCCAACGTACACGATACCTGAAGTGCTCGGCACCATCAGCGAACGCATGTGGTACGACCCAGGCGCCAAAGACGTCACCAACCCCTACAAAGGCGGCATACACGACCCATAAAACACAAACCCCCTTTTTCTTTAGTCAAGCCCAAGCATCACCAGATAGGATCATAAACCTTATAGCTCCCATTCGGAGCTGCAACTTTTTCATGAAAACTCAGAATGCAACTAGTTTATCAAGACACCACCCAACGCGGTTCTCAATTACGACACTTACCTTTCAAACAAATCTGTAATTGGCGAAAACACACGTTCATAGCAACCAAGGCATTGGCAACTTAATATTCCTATTTTGCATGGTTCCTGTTGTTGCATATTCAGGCACACTGCTTACCACGGATTTTGTGTGGTCTCGTGGCTGAACGCGAGTGTAGCCTGAGCGTCAGCTATTCTTCTCAAACTGCAACTCCAAAGGAATCGCCGGTCAATATTGCGCAATAAGCTCTGCAGAAAAACGACCAACCCCTAATAGTCCAATTTTTGAACGCCTAACCAATCAAAGACTCCGCGGACATTGAACAACTTCTAAGCAATCCAATGCTATCACGCGCCAACCATTATTACGCATCTCTTCCACCTTTCTCGAAGTCCTCCTTACAGATTTTGCCCGCTCCTCAAACAAGACTTTATGAACGATTCCAATGCCAATAGTAACACTGCATAAGCTTCCACAACAACTTCGTCATCCCTCCATATCTGAAGAACCATTTTGCGTCTTCATCTGCCAATCACAAGCAATTGTTCTACCTACATCCGCGTTTCTGACAGATTCCCATTTTTCCTAAAGCATAGTCAATTTTAATAATAGTAAAATTCAAAAGCATTTATTAACACTGTCATAAACTGTGAGCTCCCGGACCTATCCAAGGGATATTTTGCCAAACTTGACAAAGTGGCTGCATCGAAGAGAAGCCTGCGAAGTTTCATAAAAACATACAAACCGCAAAAAGCATTAATAGCAACAAAAAACTTCTGGGGCTGCGAAAAAATCGAAAACACCACATTAATCTTTGCTCCAGCACACTATATGTAAAACAAAGTTCCTCTAAGCGACTGTTCAAAAGAACCAAATGTCCAATCTGGTAATTCTCCGCATTCATCATCATTTTAATCACTTTAACTGCACTCTCTCCTGTTGTGGAAGCCCTTTTCGCCGTTGCCTTTTAATGCTGTATGCACAAATTCTAAGACAGGTGACTTAAAACGCAAAACCCAGTTTTATCTGTTGCCAGCGAGTATCACCGCAAACAGCAAGATGCAAGCGGTCATAGCCACAAGTCAACAGCATCAATGTTGAAAAAAATGTGCCAACGGAGCGTTTGAGTTATTACTAAGGGCAAACCCTGGACAGTAGAAGAAGAAATACAGCTAAAAGCGATGGTTGACGCAAAAACACCTATTGCAATCGTTGCCGAAAAACTCGGAAGAAAACCAAACGCCATACTGGTCAAGTGCAAACGCCTAGGATTAACCAACTACAAAACGGCTCTGAACGCCGCGGTTACATTGCCAAAGGAACTTCCAAGCATTGAAGAAACACTGAAAAAACTTGCCGCCGCGCTAGAGGCAGCAAGCACGCCTGGGATAAACAAAAATGAAATTCAAAGGCTCCAAGTAATAGCCACCTTAGCGAAAACCTACAAGGAACTCCTAGCCGACTACATCAACTACCGCGAAATCGAAACCAAACTAAACGCTATGGAGGAAAAATATGCCCAACTACTCCAAAAAGCCGAGAGCCTACCGCCCAAACCAGATCCTGCCCAAATGGCGCAAACTCCAACTCAGTGAGCAGCTAATCCAGCAAGCTCAAGCCATCAAAATCCAAGCCTCAAGCACTGACCCCATAACATTCTTCAAAGAAATCCTAGGCTTCACGCCCTTCGCCTACCAAGAAGAATTCGCCCGCATGTTCACGGAAAACCAGTTCACCGCCGCTCGATGGTGCCGACAAAGCGGCAAAACCATCCTCATATCTGCACTCCTGCTATGGTATGCTGTAACGCACGCAAACAGCCAAATCGCCATCGTAGGACCATCATGGCGCCAAACCAAACGCATACTCGCACGCATAGCACAATTCACACGCAAACTACCACCCAACATAGCTTTCAAGCCGCAACGAACACTAATTCACTTCACAAACAACAGCACAATCGAAGCCTTCCCCAACAACCCAGAAACGATTAGGGGACCATCATTCAACATAGTCTACTGCGACGAATTCAACTTCGTAGCCAACGACCAAGAACTCTACGACGCTATACTATACACTCTAGGCGCCACAAACGGCAAATTCGTCTGCAGCAGCACCCCATGGCACACAGACAGCATATTCTACAGAATCTTCAACCACAAAAACTTCACCGACTTCAAAACCAGCCACATACCCGTAACAAAAGCGCTAGAGCCAAACGGACCGCTAAAACAAAGCATAATCGAAAAAATACAAACCCAAATGGGCGAAGACCCAGCCAGATGGCGCCGCGAAATGCTCGCCGAATGGGCAGAAGACGAAGACGTCTGGCTAACCCAAAG
>JAOZHV010000007.1 GCA_026014725.1 Candidatus Bathyarchaeota archaeon
GTGACCCAGCATCGCTGGACTTGCTGGGACAGTGCCGAAGGCGACTTCGGTCACGTAGTAGAACTTTTCTTGGTCTGAATGATAGGTGTCAACCATGTTTTTCACCTTTGACTATGAGGTGGCGATTGACTCGAAGAGCCACGCCACGATTTGGATTTCTTCCCGGTACAGGAAGGGCTTCACGTCGGTTACGTCGATGTCTCGGTAACTGTGCACATCGCAAAACGTCACGCCATGCACGTCAACGGTTGCTTGGACAAAATCGCAGTGCAGAACGGCAGGAGAAACCCCGTCCGACGGGTTAGTGGTCCTTGCCATAAGGTAGAGGTAGCCGTCGTCGTTGACGTAGTTCGTGAGATTTTGGGTTAGAGTGATGGTTACGGTTTGGTCGGTTCCTTCAGTGCCAACTTGAGCGTCACCCCAAGAACCCGCCGCGTGATTCCACACTTTCAGAGTCACACCATAACCAGCAGGCGACGCACCAAAGCCTTCAAACGCCAAGGCAAGACGCTTTAGACACTGCTTTCTCGGTTCATTTCGGCATTCTCCAGCTTTGGCGCCTATTTTGAAGCGGAAAAGCATAAACGCAAACTCACCGCTGCCCGTTGCGCTTTTGGAGTGTCTTTGGTCGTCGCTTCCCCAAAGATTCGCATACTCAGGATTGGGCAGTTCCGTCCAGCGAGGGCTTGACGGTTCAGGTTCACTGGTAGTTGCTGCATCGTAGGCTTTGTGAGTTGCCGACGCAGCGTCTAACAGGTAAAAATTGTAGAAGGTTCTGTAGGGCAAGTTGCGGTTTTCAGGAATAATCAACAGAAGCTGCTCAAGCACCTTGTCACGCATAACTCTGCCAACATCAGCGCTAGCCGACGGCTTGTCAACTGTGGTTATGGTTGCCCTCAGGGAGTAGATTCGGCGTCTTAGTTTGCCGTCTAAGGTGTGTCTCTGGTTTTGACATGGTTCAGAGGTTTTGGATACTGTAATTTGGGCGTCGATGTCTTTTAGCAGTTCCCGGTCATAGTTAGCTTGCGAGCATAGGACACGGGCTAAGCCGCCGTCGTCTTTGACAACTCTTAAGCGGGACTCGATTAAGCGCAGAACAGTTATGACGGGGTTCTCAAATTCGCTCAAGTTGCGATTAGCCTCCTTGCGGTGCTTTTGAAGTAGAATCGCTGATTCCCAAACGTGAAAGGCGTCACAGTCTGAACCTCGTAATCTTCTCCTTGTCGCCTGATTTTGTCGTGCACTCGGACGGGCAGGAAAGTGTAGAATGCCAAGTAGTCGCTGAGGTAGTAGCCTGCCTCAATCATAACCTGCTCAGCTTTAAGCGGAGAAACAATCGCTAGCAAATCCAACGGCTCACCATACGTCACTGTTGCAGCGGCTTCGCGGACAGGATACAGCGTGACGGCTTCGCCTTTGCTTCTCAAAATCTTGGTAAACTGGGTTGCGGGCTCCTCGTAATTCAGGAAGAGCTGGGATAGCCAGCAAACTGTCGCCATAGCCCACTTGTTCTCGACTGGACTGTAATCGTGGTGTTTGGCGCCCCAAAACATGAACTCCGATGAGTGTTTACCTATGACTTCCACGCTAAACTTGAGGCTGGGTTGGTCGTGGTTTTTTCGGATGCGCCAGAGGATGCCGCTGGTGACGGCGTCGTAGTAGTTGCATGCCACAGTTCGGTTGACGACATCTATGTAGCCCGCCCAGCAAACCGCAGGGTCATACGCTGGATAGGTGGCGTTGGCGCGGATGCTGTTTAGGAAACTGTAGACTCGCTGGCACGTTAAGCTCCAGCCCTCCACCGCGTACAAGCCCACTAAGGCGTAGGCGAAGGGGTCATCGTAAACCTCATTCTCCGCTAAGCCAACCCGGTGCCATTTGCCATCGGCGGGGTCAAAATTAAGCCACAGCTTCTCAAAACCTTCCCTGAGAAAGCCAACCGCCTTATCCATGATGTTTTGGTAGAGTGCTGCGTTGGCTGTGTCATGCTTCTCCGCTAACAGCTTGAGACCTGCTAGCCCGTAGAGGCATTCGACGTCCAATTGCAGAAGCCACGCATCCCCAATTGTCACCGCTCTGGCGAAGCCACCGTAGGCTTGCTGGTCCTGCATAGTTTTGAGGAAAGTTCCAGCCGCCAGCTTAGTAGCATCCAAATAGCTGGAATCATTCGTGAGTTCATGGGCACGCAGAAGGGCAGGGATGGCTCTGCAGGCGTCCACGCTGTAGTAGTATGTGCTGGTTTCTGCGCTTTTGAATCCGCCATACGCTTTTCTTGATGGGTCAAGGCACTGCTGGGTCAGAGCCCAATCCGCAAGCTCCACAACTTTGCCGTAGATTTCGGCTTTTCTGTCCTCAAACTGCTTGGCACAGTACGCTTCACAGAGAAAGTCGATTGCAAAGCTAGCAGCCAAGACGCCTTTCCCAAAAGTCGGGTCTGGCGTACCAGGCAGCATCACATATACGTAGGGTGCATAGTCCATCACGAATTGGTAGTAGGTTTCTGGCACGGTTCCCATTAGCTACACACTCCCCACGTACGGTTCTTTGAGGCTGGAAAGGATGCGCTCGAATTCATTTTGCAGAACGGCTAAGCTGGGAAGTGCCGAGTTAGAACTGCTCAAGTCGCCAACGCTAAAGTTCAAGCCCACAGCGCTGCCGCCCGTCAAATAGCAGACTGCGTAAATGGCAGCCAAAAGCACAACCGCCTCCTTCTCAGCATCAGTGCAGTTTGTGTGGTCGATTTCTTTGGACAGCTCAAGCCCCAAAGCGACTTCAGCACGCTTAATCATCTTCAGAACCTTAGCGTCTGTGATGTCGGCTTCAGAAATGTGCAACACGTCCCGAACATCATCCACAGAAACCTCAGTCACATCTGGGCGCCTCCATCTGCACTGTTGGGTGTTTGAGGCGGCGTATCCCAGAGCTCCCAGCCGAACTTGACCGCGTTCTTGCGGAACTCTTCCGCCCTCACCAGCCCCAACTCAGCAGCACGAATCAAATCAGCAGGCACAAGCTCAGGCGTCTCAGGACTACCAAAATTAAGCCGAACCTTCGCCTTGGCAGCATCAAAACCCGCTTGAGCAACAACCACACCGAAAAGTTCCCGCTCCACTTGGCGCTTGATGTACCGCTGCACAGGCTTAATGAGCATGTCCTGCAAATCGAGAGCTGCCCGCGCTGAGGCTTCGGTGAAGCCCGGAGTGCTAAACAAGCGCGGCAAAGGCGTCTCGCAGCCAAGGTAGAATTGGTTGACCATGTGGTCGATGTAGTACTCGAAGCGTGCTCTTGGGTCGATGGTGACTGGGTGGACGCTGACGGATTTGGCTCCGCTGAAAAGCCACTGTCCCTCCTCAGGACGGCTCTTGATGGCAGTCTCGTACTTTTTGATGGTGTCTTCTTTTTGTCCTTCCAGTTGCACGACGACGTCGGGTCCAGCGTACTTGATGAATATGTTGGGCAGTATCTTCTCGATTTTCGCCTTCATCCACGCATACGACGGCCGCTTGTCAGTGTCAAGGGTTAACGTGTGCAA